>JAGHAM010000025.1 GCA_021161465.1 Candidatus Iainarchaeum sp.
GAGATTTCATCCTCAGAGTAGCCAAGCTCATAAAGGATTTGTATTATGTCGTCTCTGCTCAATCCTTTTCCAAGTTGTTCCTTGTACCATTCCAATAGTTTATCATCTGGCATGCAAGGGAAAATACGATTAAAAAGTTTTTAAGAGTATCATCCTTAAATACCAAAAATTCGTTAGTTTGGATGGATGAAGAGAAAGGCGCTTGCAACAACATTCATCGTTGGCTTAGTTGTAGTTGTAGCTATAGTCCTGCTACTGAAACCGCATGAGATATACAACTACCTAAAAAATATGGATCCCAGGTATCTACTACTCGCCGTGGTTTTACAATTCGCATCTATCCTGGTAGTGTCCTTCAGATGGAGCTGGCTCGTGCATGCAGCAGGATACAAACCAACAAACAGGAGCATGATACTAATCTCAATTGCTGGGCAGGCAATGAATTCGATAACCCCTGCATCAAGGTGGGGTGGTGAGCCGATTAAGGCTTACTTGCTGAAGAAAAAGCAGAAAGTGCCCATGGAAGCAGGAATGGCTTCACTGGTTGTCGAGAAAATAATGGATATAATAACATTTTTCCTGATAACGATGATAGCAATTGTTTATGGATTCTACTACAGCAATGTCCCTCCTCATATAATGATCTTACTTGGAATATCCTTGTTTTTCACGTTTTCCCTCTTGTTTGCTTTGTTCTACGTCTCATTCCTAAAAAAAGTCCAAGCAGAACAGGTTATACGGCTAATCGATAAGTTCAGGTGGCTAACTGAGAAAGTCCCACTGTTTTCACAGTACAAAAATAAAATGCACGATGTTTTAAACAACTATTATTCAACAGTCCTCCGCATAACAAACAGAGATTACATCTGGTATATTGGGATATTATTTTCACTTGCATACTGGTCCATTGAATTCGCCAGGGCGTACGTAATATTCAAGGGGCTTGGTTTTGAAGTCCCAATAGCAGTAATAGCAACAGCGTATATCCTATCAGCCATGATGGGCTCGATACCTTCACTTCCAGGCGGCCTTGGTATAGTTGAAAGCACAACGATAGTTATTTATTCAACTTCTAACATACCTTCTGCTGTTAGTGGGATAGTCACAATAATTGATAGGCTGATATCCTACTGGCTCATAATACTAATTGGAATCCCCATAACATGGTACCTGGGGGTAACATCTATTAAAAATGGTGAATTAAATGGCAACAAGGATGGGTCTCGTCAAGGACCTAAAAACAGGAAAATACGTAGTGATTGATGGGATACCCTGTAGGGTCGTTGAAATTCAAAAATCTAAGCCTGGAAAACATGGCTCTGCTAAAGCAAGAGTAACAGCTATTGGGATTTTCGATGGGCAAAAGAAGCAGCTGTTAAAGCCTGTTGATGCAAATATAGAGATACCCGACGTGAGAAGGAGAAATGGGCAGGTAGTTGCAGACTTAGGCAACACCGTACAGATAATGGACTTAGAGAGCTACGAAACATTTGAAGTTAGAAAAGGGGAAATTAAAGTAAGTCCGGGTCAGGAAGTAGAGTACACAGATTGCATGGGTCACAAGCAAATAACCAGAGTCAAGGGTTGAGAACTGCTGCCAGACTATAGTTATACGGCTAGCTGTCGGGTTATCTGGATAGGTCCCTACCGTTATAGAAAACCTACCAGCAGACCATAATTATACAGCTAGCTGTTGGGTTACCCCGGGTTGTTACCAGAACTAATTTTGTCACATGAAGACCAAAGCTAGTAAATCCTTGAACCTGGCTTTATACCTCTATCTAGAATTGCCAAAGAAACTTTCCCATCTGACTCTCCTGCCAAGAGCATGCCTCTTGATTCCAACCCAAATATCTTCTTGGGTTGCAGGTTTGAGACATAAACTAACAGCTTACCCTTCAGCTCCTCTTTCTTATAGTACTTTCGCAACCCTGCGACCACTGTTCTGCTCCCAAGCTCGCCAACATCTAAAGCAATCCTGTAAAGCTTGTCTGCCCCGCTGACGTCCTCAACCTCTTTGACCAGCGCGGCCCTTAAATCAACTTTCTTGAATTCCTCAAATGAAACTGTATCAGCCATTTTAGCACCTCCAAATTTCTCCTCATATTTCGATACCTCTTTGTCATCTATTTTCTTAACCAGGATTTTTGGTTTTTTAAGTTTTTTTCCTGGCTTAAGCAGAAGCTTACCTGCATCGTCCCATCGCTGCTCCTTCACCCGCCCTTTCTCGCCAAGGAGTTCCCATATTTCCTGCGACAACTGGGGTATAACCGGCGAAAAAAGTATGGATAGAGACCTGCATATATTCAGCGATAGGAACAGCACGTTAGCGCGCACTTTCTCATTTTTCCAAGGCTCCTGGTCGTTAAGGTAAGCATTCCCCTCTCTTGCCAGCTCTAGCACGCTTTTCTGCGCCTCACGGAAACGTGCCCTTTCAAAATCCATGGCTATCTCGGTAGGGGCGCGCTCTATCATCTTAACAATCCTCTTGTCCTCTTTGCTTAAGTTCCCTGGCTCTGGAACCTTCCCATCAAAGTATTTGTATGTAAGAACCATTGTGCGGTTAACAAAATTCCCCAGCACATCAGCGAGCTCATTAACCGACTCCTGAAAGCCCTTCCAGCTAAAGTCGCTGTCATGGGTTTCCGGGGACATTGAAACCAGCGCGTACCTCCAATAGTCAGGTGGATAGGGAAGCTTGCGTGCATCTTCAAGTGTCACACCAACCCCCTTGCTCTTCGAGAATTTCTTACCCTCGTAATTAAGATACTCAGCAGCAATCACATTGTAAGGCAATATGAATCCAGCAGCCATCAGGCAGGAGGGGAATATTATTGTGTGGAATGGTATGTTATCCTTCCCTAAAAAGTGAACAAGACGAGTATCCTTGCTGGTCCACCACTTTCGCCAATTTGGCACAAAATCCTTCGTTATTGAAATGTATCCAATAGGAGCATCAAACCAGACGTAAAACACCTTATCCTCAAAACCCTTAAGAGGGACCTTCACACCCCATTTTAAATCTCTAGTTATACCGCGCGGCTTCAGCGTAGGTATTAGCGAGAGTGCCCAGTTGCGAACGTTATCTGGCCAGTGCTTGTTAGCTTTAATCCATTGTTTCAGCTTTGGAGCGAACTTTGGCAAATCCAGGAATAAGTGTTTTGATTCCTTAAGAACTGGCTCCGACCCGCAAACTGCGCATCTCGGCTCCAACAGCTCCTCAGGCTCCAACAGCTTTCCACAGGACTCGCACTGGTCTCCAGTTGCCTCGGCACCACAGTGCGGGCAAATCCCCTTAACAAACCTATCTGGCAAAAACCTCTTGCAGTTCGGGCAATAGAATTGCCTGACAGACTTTTCAAATATGTATCCCTGTTTGTAAAGCTTCTTGAAGACATACTGGGTAAGTTCATGGTTCGATGGGCTGCTTGTCCTGCCAAATCCCGTAAAATCCAGTAGAAACCATTCATAGTCCTCCTTGTGGAGCTTGTAGTACCTGTCACACCATTCCTGTGGTGTGACCCCTGCCTTCTCAGCAGCGATTTCAGTTGCGGTTCCATGCTCATCAGTACCACAGATGTATATAGCCTCCTCGCCCTTAAGACGAAGATACCTCACGTATATATCTGGAGGAAGCAAACTACCGATTAAATGTCCCAAATGCGGTCTTGCATTTATGTACGGCAGTGCAGAAGTAACTAGATATCTAAAGAGAAACACCTCCAGGCTATTGTATACATGAAAATTTATATAACTCTCGGAAAACTCTATTGAAAATATTAAAATCAAGCAAACTTAAATAAACAAAACAACATAAGATAGAACCCTAGTTAATACCGGGGGGGTGTCAATTGGCTTCGGCTAGTTATGTTCAACAATTTGGTGAATTCTTAAGAGATAAGTATAGAAAACAGCTTGAGGAGCTAGGGGACTCTTACCCAAAAAAGCGCAGCCTTATCGTTGAATTCTCAGAACTTGAAAAATACAACACTGAGCTAGCAGATGAACTTCTTGAAAACCCCGACGATGTAATCAGCGCGTGTGAGGAAGCCGTTCGCGACATAGGCATAATCGACTCACAGGGCAAGCTTATAGAACCTGAAGTCCGATTCGCCAGTTTCCCGGAGAAGAACTTTAAGCATAGGATGTACATACGGGACATCAACTCCAGTTTTATAAACAAAATGGTTGTGGTAGAGGGAGTAATAACTAAAATGACTGATGTTAGACCAAAAGTAGAGGTTGGTGTCTTTCAATGTGTCCACTGTGGCAATGTCTACCGTGTGCCTCAGCCAAAAGAGTCGTATGGAAAACTGTTTGAACCGGGTCCCTGCTCATGCGGAAGAAGCAACTATAAGCTCAACCTTGAAGACAGCATTTTCATAGACATGCAAAAGATGCAGGTACAGGAACCGCTCGAAGCTATGATTAGGGGTGAACAGGCAAAGAACATAGATGTATGGCTGGAAGGCGACCTTACCAACAGGTTTTACCCGGGAGACAAAGTTCTAATCACAGGGATACTCCGGCTGATACCACCAAAAACAAAGGGGGCTGTTTATTCCATATACTTATACGCTGTGAATATAGAGAAGCTTGAGAAAGAATTCGAGGAGCTAGAGCTAACACCTGAAGAGGAAAAAGAGATAGTAAAGCTCTCAAAGGATCCGGAGATTTACGAGAAAATCATACAAAGCATTGCCCCAAGTATCTATGGATACAAGGAAGTTAAGGAAGCTCTAGCCCTACAGCTGTTTGGAGGGACTAGGAATAAAGTTCTGCCGGATGGCATACAC
>JAGHAM010000029.1 GCA_021161465.1 Candidatus Iainarchaeum sp.
CAAAATCGGCTGGCGCTTTAGAGGTTGCGCTTCGCGCAAGCCTCAGGTTCGAGAGAGCGAGAGGTCGAGGGTTCAAAATGGGGGTTTAACACCCCCTATCACCCCCGTAGGGATTGCTACGCAATCCGCTTGGGTTTGAAATTCCCTCCCGAGGCTTCTTTACAAGACAGAGTAGCATCCGTTTTTTATGTGTAATTGTTCAAATTAAGAAGGTGGAACCATGCCTTTAGGAAGGGTACTTGGGGTACTCGTAGAAATACCAAACATGATAGAATATATTGTTGGAGCTTTTGTAGCGTTCCTATTATATCGAATCACAAATACGGTGCTAGCCAACGTCGTTTCAGAAACGGTTTGTACTTTATCGGATTTGGGGTCTCAGGTATTATGCGTATACATGACTAATCCAGTAATCGGTTTTCTTCTGATGGTAGTACTTGTCTTCATTCTTATAGCTGGGTTTAAGGTGCGGTTTTTGTAAGGTAGTTTTATGAATCAAGGAGAGATAAACAGACATTGCTTGGCGCTTTTATTGGGAGACCAATTGGAGTTTACTTTGGTTTGGCATTTTTCCAAATATGGGTTTATCTAGAACTCATTTTGCGATTTTTGGTGGGATGGTAGGGACAATTATTGGAAACCAGTGGAGGAGATTTAGATAATTGGATTTTTATCGACTAATTTAATGTGGTTGCCTACTCCCCTTATACCCTTTTCTAGTTGATACTGTCTAGCTCATTTTTGAAGTGCTCAAGAGCTAGGTCCACGTTTGTTATAGAAACAATGTTTTAAAGTTTGAAACTAAAAGGGGTTAGCTAGGACCATTACTAGGATTCAGTGAGTATGCACAAACACGACAAGCAAAAAATAACCTATATTTAAAGGTATCGGTCATTTTTTTATACTCATTTTCATTAAATATTAGACGGAACCTGAGATTTCTGGGATTGCACTCGGTGCTTCACCCATGGAATCGGCGAAGGTTTGTGAAGGTGTTGTATCAGTTGGCGAGGGCCAATGCCCTCCCCACCTTCTAATTTACATCTATTTCTATTATCTTTTCCAGGTCCTCGTACCCTTTTGTTCTGTACATCCCTAACATCACATCTGCGAGTAAGATGGAAGATTTTTGTCTGTTCCCAACTTCGCCGGTAATTCTTTTGCTTTTTCCACCAGCCCAACTTAATATGACATTGAAACCTTTTCCTGCTTTTTTTGGTGAGACTTCTACCCCTCTTAAACGATGGCATAGATCCCTCAGGAGAGTTTCTAGGAACATCTTTGAATTCCCACCTCTTATCTTGTCCCAGTCATCATCTATTTCTATTTGTAGTCCTTCTGTCTGTTTGCTTACGTTTGCCAAATGGGTTTCGAGAATTGCCGCAATTTTGTTAGGTAGCTGTCTGAAGTAGTAATCTTTTCTTTTATATCCTAGCGGACGTTTGTGTTTGAAAATAAAAAATACCACTCTACCCTCCTTAACCTCTTGCATAAGTTTGGTTTTCGATTTTTGTTTTACCTTGAATGGAACCTCAGACCAGTGGATATCTCCCATAAAACCATTTGATCGCAATACCTTTTCTATGGATTCCCTCAGCTTTGATATGTCATCTGGCCTGCCAATTGGCATACAGCTCATATGTGGTGCTGTTCCTGTGGTGTCATATCCAATCAAAACAACCATTATACTGTCCTCTTTCATCTTTTGGAAGTTGTTTCTCAAAAACTTCTAGCTCTGGTAATTTTTGACTATTAATACAGCTGGTTTTTGTTGGTTACTGTGTGGATACTTCCAAGCATGCTCTCTTTAGCTTACATTTTTAAAATAGGTTTTGACTATAGTTTTCCGAGATTTCGTTTGAAGAAGCAGTAACCCACATAAAGATTGATTTTGTGATTTAATCCCCTCACAGAGAATTCTTATTTGGATGATGAATCTTGGTCAGGTCAAGCTACTCCCCCGAGGCTTCTAACTTATGCCTATAGAAACCCAAACTATACATGGGTCTTAGAGCAGGATGGTAGGCGATTAAGTTGTAGGGGCGGTTATTGGTTAGAGATGGATGCTATTCTAAGAATGCGTACCCTTTGCCCCTGTGAATTATTTCAGTGACTTTGACTTCTTTTCCTGTGACTGCATAGATGACTCGGTAGTTTCCCACCCTCAGGCGGTGAAGAACAGGGTCTTGAGCACCCCTTAGTTTCTTTATGTCTGCTCCACTCCTTGATTTGAAAGGCTCTTTTTCTAGCCTTCCTAACTTGTTCTTTATCCTTTTTTGTGTTGTGCTATCTAGCACTTTTAATTCTTTCAGAGCGGTTCTTGACAGAAGAACTTTATACTTCACCAAGTGGAACGAACTCCTCTTCGTCGAGTATTCTCTTCTGTCTATCATAGAACAGCTGTCTTCGGGCCAGTCTGTATAGCCTGTTGATTATTTCGTCGTAGGTCTCATCTTTTCGACCTATTTCTTTCAAGAGTTGTTGGGTTTCTTTCGTTACTGCTACTGTAGTCATACCCTCACCTATAACTGTTATAATTATTATAACGATTATATTTAAGTGTTTCTGTGAGCCAGTAAGCGTGGTAGTCTAGAGGAATATTCTCTGAACATCCCTGAGTCTCTTATATTGTGGTAGTTCGGCAGAAGCTCTGAGGCATGAGGAGCAGGCTATTAGCTAGAAATGAATGCTATTCTAAGTCTTGCGAATTATTTGTGGTTGTGCTAAGCTTATTTCTTTTGATGTGTTTCCTTAGTTCTCTTTTTAGATTCGCCAAGTTTCCTGGTTTCTTCCATTTCCTAATTGCAAAGTCTATTGAGGAAAGGTTTTCTATCTCTCGTAGGTGTTTTTCAGTTAACTCATCCACACTCTTCACACCGATTATCTGTAACGCTTGTGAGAGCTTCTCTCCATGCTTAGCTCTAGTTTTCTTAACAGGGCTTTCATTAGTTATCTTTCCTTTTGCCCATTTCTCTATATCAGGCCAAATCTGCTTCATCTTTTTTTTGTCAATTGTGGTGATACGGCTTGGTGTGGATATGATTCCATTGGGGGTACTTTTTCTCTTTCCTTCTTCTTTATACACTAAGCCAAGTTCATGCAAAACACTAATTACGTTGTATGCACTGCTAATGTGCCCAGCCCCTTTTACTGATAAAGCGTTTGTTGGCGGTTTAGACTTGTACAAGTTGCCTAGAATTTCTCTCCTCCTTTGGGATGGCTTTTCATCCAGAACCCCTAACACCATACCTACTTTGTTTATGTCTGTATTCAATCTTTCTGCTATACTCTTTTTAGCTATAAACCCAGAGAACTTTTCCCTCACTTGCCCAATAGTCTCTGGTGAGATACTCTTAACACCCGCCTCTCTCTTTATGTGCTTCAGGATGTCACGTGTTCTGACTTCTTTCACCATGCAATTATTTACTAAGCAGTTGGTAATAAACCATTAGGTTCCGAGGGGTCTTGTGACTCTTCCCGTCGTGGCAAAAACACCAGAAGCATTTCGCGTGAAGCGCGAGTTTCCCTTTCATTTAGTTGGCAGTATCCCCCCTGTAGTGCGTGCTTTTGTTACTCTCCATCTTACAATCAGGTATGAGAACAGTATGGGTATGACGAATGTGAATACTACTGTTGATGCTATCAGGGCAGAATACAACTCGTTGTTTATTATGCCTTTTTCAAGCAGAATCTTTATTATCACGATGCTCGTGCTGAATCTCACGGAGAGGCCAATACCAATCAGTGTGGATTTCTTCAAACCAAGTTCTTTTATCGTTGCCAAATAACTTCCAATCATCTTTGCTGCTCCTGTCACCAAAACTATCAGTAGGATGAGCAATGGAGCAGTGAGTAGGTAAGCGGGACTTATGGCTGCTCCAACTGAGAAGAAAAATATGGGTGCAAACAGACCATAGCACATAGTCCGTATCTCTTTCTCTATGAATTTCAGCCTTTCGTCCGGGATGAATGTCCTGATGGATACACCAGCAAGCAATGCAGCTAGGGGCGCGCTGTCGGCATATTCCCCTATCCCAAGGAATAAGAACATAACGGAAATCGTGAACAGGAACAATGTTTCGATGCTTAGGAAGTGGAATTCCTTGCCAGCCTTTCCGAATTTGCTGAATAAAGCAGCCATTCCAAATAATGCAAGGAGTGAACCTATGGTCAGGAGCGTGCTTATGTGGTTGTTTGCAGTGGAGCCTATCAATGCTATTACCAGTATTAGTGTAAGTATCTCAATCAAATCATCGAACACACCAATCCCTATTATGGTTTGCCCCAGGTCACTGTTCACTAGCTTGAACTCATCAAGGATTGGAATCAGCACGGCCTCACCAACCGTGGAAAAGGATAAAGCTACAATTATAGCTATAATCCAATCAGGGATGAATATGTAGTAAACCAGCAACGCGCCAAATAAAGTTCCAAGCAAAATCGTCACAAAGGTGGTCTTGAGAATTAGACCACTTTTCCTTTTCATTTCGTGCAGGTCTATCTCAAAACCAATGACAAAAAGCAGGAAGTACATTCCAAGGCTGGCTAGGAAAGCAAAGGTTGGTGATGCTACTATTGGTGCTATCTCACCAGAAAAAGGGTTTTTTATGGCAGCTATAAACCCAATTATCAAAGCTGCAAAGACCCATGGCACTTTCACTCTTTCAAGCAGCCATCCTATGAGTAAGGTGAATATGAATACGATACCTAAGAACAGAAATATGTTCAATAGCAGAATCATACTATACCTCTACTACCATCTTGTTTAAATAACTTTATCAGCCATCAGGCGAATGTTTTTATAAACCTTTTTTTATAATCAGTCGAATGGAAGGGGCAAACAGGCTGGAAGAAGCTAAGAAGCGTGAAGAAAGGATAAAGCAAAACTTATCAAAGATAAAGCATAAGCTGGTCGTTATAAGTGGCAAAGGCGGGGTTGGAAAGACAACTGTTGCTATCAATCTTGCTTGTGGTCTTGTGAATAAAGGGTTCAAAGTTGGCGTGCTTGATATAGACTTTCATGGCCCAAATGTCCCGAAGATGCTTGGGGTTGAAGGCAAGCAACCTTTGGTATCTAACTCTATCCTGGAGCCAGTGGAGGCAATACCTGGTCTGAAAGTGATGAGTCTTGCCTTGTTGTCAAACAATCCAGACCAGCCAGTCATCTGGAGAGGACCCTTAAAGAACGTAGCTATCAAGCAGTTACTTGGGGATGTAAATTGGGGCGAGCTAGACTTTTTGGTCATAGATTCACCACCTGGTACTGGCGATGAGCCACTTGGTGTTTTCCAGACGATTTCTGGCTTGGATGGGACCATCATAGTTACAACTCCACAGGAAGTTGCTCTGATGGATGCTAGAAAGGCAATAGGCTTTTCCAGGGAGCTTAATGTTCCTGTCGTTGGAGTGATAGAAAACATGAGTGGTTTGATATGTCCACACTGCGGAAAAGAGATACAACTGTTTAAGGCAGGTGGAGGGGAAAAACTTGCTAAGGAGTTTAAGGTGGCCTTCCTTGGCAGGATACCATTGGACCCGAAGATAGTTGAGAACAGCGACTCAGGCAAACTGTCATGTTTAGGAGACTCAAGAACATCCAAGTTCCTACAAGAAGTCGTGGATAATATCCTAGAGAGAGTCCCCTAAGAAACCATTCACTATTAAGTTTATCACTTCTTTCTCGGTTAGGCCTCTGCTCCTAAGATAATTCATTTCATATTCAGATATCCTTCCTATGGATGCTTCATGACTCATCACAGCATCTTTGTTTTTGTCTACAATTTCTGGGATGAATGTTATCGATGAGTCTTTGTCAATCAGCATACCCTGGCAATCAAGGTGGCCTTTTCCAGCGCCTTCTGCAACCACTTTACTGTGGGCTATCACGTTGCTACTCTTGTTTGCCACTAATCTTAATCTCACAATACCTGTTGCATCATCGCCCTTAAGATGGATTACATCACTGGTTTCAAGCTTGGAGTTAATGGCATTTGCAATGATATTTAGGTTGGCACTTGAGCCCTTATCCCCATAGACAGTGGTTTTCATGTTTAATCTCTTTGGTGGAGAAGTGCTTTTGTAGTAATAGTCAAGCTTTGCATCCTTTTTTAGATAGAATTCATAGTCCGGCTCAACGAAGTCATCTCGCCCCCAGCTGTGAATACTTTTGTAGTCAAGCTTTGCCCCCCTCTTCACTATAATTTTTCCAGTTGCATAGTGTCTTGCACACAGATTCTTTGCAAGCGCGCTGCATGCTGAGAGCATAGTTACCTTCAGACCTTCTTCCACCACCAACAGGTTTGTCATTTGCTGTGATACTTTCTTCGTTGCAGCAGTTACACAACTTGATATTGGCATTTTTGGTTGTTTCTTCACCCACAAGAAGTATCCCTCTTTGGGCCTTTTTTTAATCTCCTTCCTTACCCAAGCATATCTACCAAAGGCTTCCTCTATCTTTAGCAGTTCAATTCCAACGTCAGCGAAGGCTTTCTTCAGCTCATGGTCAACTAGATCGTACTCTGCACTTTTTGCATTTTTCATATCCATACCTCTTGATAGTCCTCCATACAGTTTTCCAGTCATCTGAGGTGCAAATTATTTTGCCGTTTATCATTACATGTATTTTCTCTGGTTTTAGGAAGCGCAGTATCTCCCCATTATGTGTTATGACTAGGGCAGATGCGTTCTCTTTGTTCAGCATTTGTTTTGAGTATGATGTGAGGGTTTTAACTTTTTCTATGTCAAGCCCCGAATCCAATTCATCGAATATTATCAACTTTGGCTTAAGTGAAAAAACCTGCATCAGTTCTGATAATTTTTTCTCTCCTCCAGATAAACCTTTATTCAGTTCTCTTTTCAGCAGGTGCTCCCCACTTATACCATCATCCAAACCAGTATTTGAAATCCTATTTAGCAGGTCACCTAGCTTGACATTTTTTACAACTGGCGGGTTCTGGAAGGCGAGCGCGATGCCGGTCTTGGCCCTTCCCTCTGGGGGCAGTTTTGTCAGGTCTTTCTTGTTTAGATATATCCTACCTTTTGTTACCTTGTACTCTGGTATCCCCATTATAGCATATGCAAGTGTAGACTTGCCGCTTGCATTTGGTCCAAGGAGGGCATGCACTTCGCCTTTTCCTATGTCTAAGTCCACACCCCTCAACACTTCCTTGTCGTCTACACTTACGTGCAAATCCTTAATGCTTAACGTTGTGTTCACCTTCTTTGCATGGTTCTGCATTGTTTATCTTACCGGAGAGTATGTCCTCTAGAACATCCTTGATAGTGTTATCGATACCAGTTATTGGAGTTACACCTAGCTTTTTAAACCACTCCAGTGCACGGGGGCCCATCCCACCAGCAACCATAATATCAACGTTTTGCTTTGCTATGAACTCCGGAACCTTTCCTGGTTCGTGGTTTTCAAGGAATGGGTTCTTTTTGGTCTCTATTTTTACATGTCCCTCCTCCACATCTACAATTATGAAGAAGTTGCACCTGCCAAAATGGTTTGCTATCTTAGCTTCAAGACCTTTGTTTTCGTCTGATGAAAATGCGATTCTCATGAACTGTCACCGGGTTTTTATTTTTAGATGTTAAAATTTAAAAAAGCATTTAAATAACCTAGTAATAAATAATGGGAGGGTACGTATGGTTGAGTTTTTACAGGGAATTCAGATGACTCCAGAGATTTTAAAGGCTTTCTGGGTACTGGCTATAATCATAGCAGGGTTTGGGATAACCGGACTTTTCAATAAGTTAACGTCAGGAATGGTGAGAAAGCGGAGCTTTTCAAGAGTTTTAGTAAAGGCAATAGAATATCTTCTTATTATTGGCACAATCTTCGTTGCAGTTTATGTTTATGACCCTTTACTTCAATCCTCCTTAATGACTAGTTTGGCAGTTTATGGACCTGTGTTGCTATCGGCAATTCTTGTGTTTGTGCTTGGTATTGCTGTTGTTAATCTATTCATTGAGCTTCTGGAGATGTTTTTCGCAGGAATACGTTTTAAGGCTTATCTGCGGCACATCGGTTTTGATGAGTCTATCCTAAAATTGTCGTTCCTCATGCTAAAGCTTTTCCTTTACCTTATAGTGCTCCAGGTGTCACTTGCCCAGTTTAGCATACCAAAAAGCTCCATAGACACCCTTATATCAGCTGTTAGCTATGGATTGGCGTTCCTTATAATCGCGCTTATTTTCTTTGGCTTGAAGGACTCTACAAAAAGCTGGTTTGCTGGCCTTTATCTGAATTCATCCAGACTGTTGAAAGTTGGTCAAAGAATATTTGTGGATGATGCAGATGGCGAGGTAGTTGGGATTGAACCATTATTTACTATCGTTGATACCGGGAAAGGATATTACATATCTATACCAAACTCAAGGCTGCTTGATGGCTATATCAGGATAAAGAAATCCCGGTTTGATTTGAAGACACTAGAATCAATGAGGAGGCATTACGTTGCACAGGAGGCGTCATATTGTGTGCCGGCAGTTTTAGATATGATGCTAATGCTATTTGGTTTCCCGGTCAAGGGTGGGCAGGATGCCATAGCCAAGGCTGCCGAGACTAAAATCCCTGGTGGAACCGAGGTTAATAAGGCACTGAAGGCCGTGTCTAAATTGACAAAGAATGAGGTCAAAGGTCTCTTTGTACCGTACAAGGAGATATTGAATTTAAGGGATGAAGTTAAGGCGTGGCTGTCCGAAGGCGGTCTAGTTGTGTTGAATTTCTATAAGGCGATGCTGTTTCCTGGTGTTAAGAAAGACCAGAAGCATGCTGTCTTGTGCATCGGTGTTGAAGGTGATGAGCTCCTGATAATTGACCCTAACAAGGAGACTGGTGGCGTTTACCTTGTTAACTACAAAGATATGGAGAGAGCAATGGGCCCAATAGAAGGTGCTGAGAGGGGTTATGTTGCTTATGCCCCACGTGGCACAAAGGCTTATTGGAGAGTGAAGAACAAGCTTGTATACTCAAACCCAATACATTATGATGAGCTAAGCAAGGGTATAGAAAGAAAATTAAAGCAGATATTCAGGGAGTCAAAACTAGTTAAAGATGTGTTTCCAGAGTATGTGAGGGAATTCCTGGATGAGTTTAAGACTGCAGAGTCCGAAAAGATACAAAGGTTGTGGAAACCATGAAGTTTGTTCTAGTTCCGGGTAGCAGGAACTACAAGGATGCCACGAATCGTTTTGTGGAAACCGCAAAGAAATATTTCAAGACATCAATAGCAGCCCCGTTCTCTGAGATAAAGACGATTGTAGATAAAACTGATAGGTCGATAATATACAGGAAGACTAACTTATGCGAGTTCGACGCGGTATATATGCGTTCGTCGTCACCTGACATTAGCTATGCACCGATAATCTTAGATATCCTCGTGGATGCAGGTGTTTATTCACCAATACAACCAGATGCAATACCTATAGCAAAGAACAAGTTTTATACACTTAAGATAATGGCAGAGGCGGGGTTGCCGACCCCTAAGTCTGTGCTGATGACCTCACCAAACATAGTTCAGGATGTGGTTGAATATTTTGATTTCCCGGTGGTTGTGAAGCTACTTGGTGGTATGGGTGGAAAGGGAGTTATGCTAGTTTCCAACAAGAGCGACTTTGCCCCAATAATAGACGCTATGGCGAGATTGAATCAGGTTGTGGCAGTTGAGGAGTTCCTGAAGAACCCGGGTGAGGACCACCGTCTTTTTGTTATTGGGGATCAGGTTTCTGCTTCCATGAAACGAAAGTGTGTTAAGGAAGGAGAGTTCAGGGCTAATATAACCATTGGCGGGAAACCCGAGAAGTACAAGCCAACACCCGAGGAAGAGGAGATTGCCCTGAAAGCAGCTAATGTGATTGGTATGGAGATTTGTGGCGTTGACCTAATCCCAAGCGAGAACGGTCCTGTTTTGATAGAAATAAACGATGGCCCAAGCTTGAAGGGAATAAGTACGGTGACTAAGTTTGATTTGTATGACACCATCGTAAAGTACATATATGACAGAGCTAAGTCTTAGTTTTGTAGTTCGTTTGTGCTTGATAAAATTCATCTAATCTAACATGTTTGTCACATATATACAACTGTTAGCTGTTTGCATAAGAGGATATAATATCACTAGATATCCTTAAACAATCTCTGGTGGCTTACCACCTTTGGATATGTCTATCACAAAGTTGTTATAGATTATGTCTCGTCCTATGAGGACTTTGCATTTTGAATGTTCTCTTTTGCTCAAGGTTGCTTCTGTTTCATAGGTTTTACCTAATATGTGGATTTTGACTTTCACCACCCCTCGCTTCTGCCCAGGCGAGAGCGCACTGTGTATTTTTTTATGCTTTATTATTGGACCGAGTTCAGCCTTTTTAGCTAGTTCCAGGTCTATGCTGGTTCTGGCCGCGCCAGTGTCAAACTTTGCCATAGCACTTACTTTTTTCTTCCCACAGACAACAACTGGTTCAACGAGTCCAACAACTTCTTTCATGAGTTTCTTTTAGCTCTTAGCCTTAAAAAAAGTTGATGTCTAACTGGGCTGTCAACATATTGGCCTGTACTCAAGTGTTTTCCCGTGCTAATCCATCATGCATGCCGTGAATTCAATAAACATAGTTTAACTTTTCTAGTGAAGCTAAACCAAGCTATACCACACCTTTAAATTGATGTTATGGCCTTTTTATTAGCTATGACTATAGACATAGTGACTTTGGAGAACCTCCTCTCTGAGAGGAAGGTCAAGGAAGCTAAGTCACTTTTGAAGTCAGCTGACAAGGCTTTAATAGCTGTGCTGCTTGACCAAGCAAGGGGCGAATATAAATCTAAGATATTCTTGCTTCTGGATGACGATGTGGCATCAGATGTTATATTAGATGTCAGTGACTACACCAGGCAGGAGATACTATCCCATCTAACTAAGGGAAAGATTACCAAGCTTGTCGAGGAGATGGAATCAGATGAGTCGACGGACTTATTGACGAGTTTACCTAGGCGTCTTGTGAAACAGATTCTGAAATACCTAACAAAGAAAGAGAGGACCAGCATCGAAAAGCTGCTTACTTATGGCGAGGATACTGCTGGCGGGCTGATGAAAGTAGAGAAGGTCCTTATAAGGGAGGATACCTTAGTTGGGGAAGCCATAGAGCAAATAAGGAAGCAGAATGTTGAGAACCTACACAATGTATTTGTGGTTGATAAGAAAGGGAGAATCAAAGGAGTGCTACCCCTTAGAAACCTAATCATTGCCAAGAACAACACTAAGGTTTCAAAGATTATGGATAGAAAGGTTGTCACGGCTAATGTGTCTATGGATGTGGAGCAGGTTGCTCGTTTGTTCAAGCAATATGACCTTTATTCTATGCCAGTCGTTGACTCAACCAATCGCATTGTTGGGAGGATAACGGCTGATGATGTGATGGATGTTATAGAAGATGAGGCAGAAGAGGACCTTTACAAGCTTTCAGGTATTGGGGCAGATGAGCGGGTTTATGACCCTATCCAAAAGGCTATCAGGGGTAGGATGCCCTGGCTTGTTGTAAATTTGTTCACCGCGCTGCTTGCAGCCCTAACAGTATCTCTCTTTGAGGGCACCATACAAAAGCTTGTGCTTTTAGCAGTGTTTATGCCCGTCGTTGCTGGGATGGGTGGAAACGCAGGAACACAAACATTGACTGTCATTATTAGGGGAATTGCCCTCGGTCATTTAAACAAAAAGGGAATGAAGCGGGTCATCCTAAAGGAACTATCTCTTGGTCTCCTAAACGGGATTTTAATTGGAGCAATAACTTCCATTATAGCTTATTTATGGAAAGGAAAACCATTAATTGGATTTGTCATATTCCTTGCAATGGTGATAAATCTCCTGGTTGCAGGGACTGTAGGAACACTCATACCAATCATCTTGAAGAAGTTGAACATAGACCCGGCTGTTGCATCTAGCGTTATAGTGACAACATTTACGGATGTAATTGGGTTTGCTTCATTCCTTGGGATAGCAACGATACTCCTGAGTGCTACCACTATTTAGTAACATTTTTATTTTATTGCATGGTAAATATACATGAGCTGATATGATGGAATCTTATGAGGGGACATATGGGGAAAAGAAGGAAACAGCAGGTCAGACCAAGAGAGAGGAGGAAATTGCCCTGGCAGTACTGATAGGGTTATTGGTAGTTGCTTTGTTTGTCTTGTTTGATGCTTTTTCTTTGGCATTATCACATGATGAAGGAGTTCAAGAGCAGCACGCAGCTCAAGTGCCGAATACTGCGAATGCTAGCATTGATTTGGCCTCTTCTTATTGTAAGAAACAGGGTTATCAACTGAGCTCTGGGAGTGGCCCTGGTGAGGCAGTTTGTGTGTTTCCTGATGGGTCAAAATGTGAGGTATTGGCGTTTTTCCGCGGTAGTTGCCAATACCCTAAGAATAAGTGTACGGATATATCCCCTGCTAGTAATGCTCCTGCTCTAACTGGCAAGGAGCTTGATAAAGGGTGGTATTTCGGTTCATGCAACCAGAAGAAAAAGAACACTCCTGGTGATTGGGCCCATCTGATGGAAGGCACTAGGAGTGCTATGTGGTATAGGCCAAGCAATGAAACAGGAGTATCGTGTGATTGTTGATCTAATCATAGATAAGATTAAAAATACTTGTACTGTATTTTCCCTTGCATGCCAGATGATAAACTATTGGAATGGTACAAGGAACAACTTGGAAAAGGATTGAGCAGAGACGACATAATACAAATCCTTTATGAGCTTGGCTACTCTGAGGATGAAATCTC
>JAGHAM010000019.1 GCA_021161465.1 Candidatus Iainarchaeum sp.
AACTATTTATATAAGAATTTGCTAAAATATCACACACTATACTAAAAGGAGGTAACAATATGGCAGAAGACGAGAACACCGTGTACGTTGGGAAGAAAGGCGTGATGAGCTATGTCCTTGCTGTTGTCACGCAGTTTAACAAAGGAGTAAAGCAGGTCCAAATTAAGGCTAGGGGGAGAGCCATATCCCGAGCAGTTGATGTTGCGGAGATAGTCAGGAACCGTTTTGTAACTGAAGCTCAGGTTAAGGATATAGCAATTTCCACAGAGGAACTAAGCGAGGATAAAGAGAAAGAACCAACGAAGGTTTCAGCGATTGAAATAACCCTTACAAAGTGATTGCCAACGGGCGCCACCTCCTTTTGATGAGGTGGAGCTATGCAAGCCCCAATATGCACAACCTGTGCTAGAAGTGGAGTTCTTTGTCCAGAATGCAGGAAGAAGCTCGAGAATAATGAGATAACCAAACTTGACATCGAGCTAGCTGGGCTGCTGTGCAAGATGGAGGACAAAGAACTGATTAAAGGGGAGGCGTCATTTGAGAGGACTATAGCAGTGGACAGTTTGTTGCTTGTTCTGACAAAGGGTGATATACCTACTCTGATTGGCAGGGGTGGAAGGGTTGTACGATATCTTAGCCAGAACTTGCGCAAGACAGTTAGAGTAATTAAGGACACTGACTTCAAAACACAAGTTATGGACCTGATTGCCCCCGCCAGGCTTTTGGGTATTAATATAGTGTACAAGCCGGATGGCGATGAGACACTGATCATTATACCAAAAGAGGATGAATCGAAGCTTGTTGCGGATTTAGGGACTATTGAGAAAGCCGCCTGCTTGCTTCTGGGAAATGATAATCTTAAAATTAAGCTGAAGTGATTACATGAGAACACATTATTCTGCTCAACTTGAGCCCACGATGGATGGTAAGCTTGTAAAGGTAGCTGGCTGGGTTAACGACATACGGATTCTTGGGAAGATAGCATTCATAAATCTAAGGGACAGGGAGGGCTATATCCAATTAACGTTTCCAAAAAGTAAAGTTGGAGAGCTCTTTGATGAGTTGAAGAAGGTAACCAAGGAAACAGTGGTGTCTGCTGAGGGTATTGTTAAGGCAAACAAAGAAGCCCCGCGTGGGATTGAGATAATACCTCAAAGCATGAAGATAATATCAAAAGCCAAGGCACCACTCCCCATGGACTTCTCTGGCAAGATAAACAGTGAGCTGGAGACCCGCTTGAATGCGCGCTTCATGGACTTGAGGAATCCAAGGGTTGCAGCAGTCTTTAGCATACGTGATTCCCTGCTTACTGGCGTTCGGGAGTTTATGGATGACAACGATTTCATAGAAGTTCACACACCGAAGATAGTTGCCACTGGAGCAGAGGGGGGCGCAACTTTATTCCCGGTAAAATATTTCAATGAGAAAGCATATCTCTCTCAGAGCCCACAGCTGTTCAAACAGGTTTTGATGGCAACAAACTTTGATAGGGTTTATGAAATTGGGCCTGCTTTCAGAGCGGAAAAGAGTGATACAACGAGGCATTTAAGCGAGTTTACAAGCTTTGATTTTGAGATGGCTTTTATAGACTCGATGGAAGATGTAATGAGCTTAATGGAGCAGATGATTGTAAGCGTAGTGGAACACCTAAACAAAAATGTTTCTGATGAGTTGGATTTGCTCGGAATACTTTTAGATCCCCCTAAATTGCCATTTAAGCGCATAACCTTTGATGAAGCTAGAAATCTACTTGAGAGGAAAAGCATGGATGTTGGGGAGGACTTGGACACAGAGTCAGAGAAGGCACTTGGCGAGATAATGGCAAAACGGGGCTATGATTTCTATTTTATAACAGAATTTCATTCGGATGTTAGGCCGTTTTACATAATGGAGAGAGATGATGTGCACTGTCATAGTTTCGATCTGGATTACAGGGGAAGTGAGCTTTCGAGTGGTGGCCAAAGGGAGCACAGGTACGAGCACCTCGTTAGAAGAATGAAGAAACAGAACTTAAACCCGAAGGACTTTGAGTTCTACCTGAACGCATTCAAGTACGGTATGCCACCGCATGGGGGCATGGGGCTTGGTGTTGAGCGCTTTGTGCAAAAGCTCCTCAACCTTCCGAATGTGCGTGAGGCTGTATTGTTCCCAAGGGACAGGTATAGGCTTGTTCCTTAGAATTTGATGTGGTCATCCAGAATTAGATGCGACATGAAGCTTGTGAATGCAAGCAGGCTTAGCAATACGATATCATCTGCTGGAAATAGAACTGATGAGGCTATGGCAACAGCTGAAGTGTAAATGAGACCAAACCTTATGGTGTGTGTTACCCCCCTGTGCTTTAGCCATGGCTTAAAAAGCAAATCTACATCTGGCAGGGACGCGCCGAATACATTAACAAAGAAAGAGGCAATCATGAATCTTTGTGTTGTTCTAAACAGGACTACAAAACCCCATATAAGAAGGCCAAGCGCTATGTGCACTTTATTTGATGCCATAGGGTGTCACCTACAGATTATGCCCCATATTTCTTGCTTTTGTCCATTAGGTCTATAATTATTGGCATGAGAGAAAGCCCGTTTATTCTGTTCAACCCACCTCTTGATACAGAAACTTCGTCGAAACTTACTACATCATCCGGTCTAACTCCAGGTCCTGCCATCACTAAAGGCACGGGGTCACCAGAATGATCCATGCGTGAGCATGGAGTTGAGTGGTCACAAGTGAATACTATTAAAGTGTTTCTTAACCTCATGAATTCTTTTATCATACTATCTATCTCTTCTATAATCTTGACCTTCTCTAATGGATTCCCATCATGACCTGCGATATCTGGTCCTTTAATGTGGACAAACACAAAGTCGTTCTTTTTTAGGGTCTTTAAAGCGGTTCTAGCAAAACTAGCATAATTCTCGTTTATGCCACCAGTCGCCCCGGTTGGTATCACTGTTTTCATACCAACAGCTCGAGCAACACCTGAATAAAGCGCGCCTTTAGCTATGCCAGTAGCCCTTAAACCATATCTCTTTCTCATACTGGGCATTGGCAAAAAGCTGCCTGCACCTCTTAGAAGAACTGCATTCGCCTTCAACCTACTACCTTTATTTTTTGGATGGCCTTTCAAGACACTCATTGCCTTATTGGTGAACTCATTGATTGCTAGAGCAGTTCTCCTGGCAGCATCCGAGTCTTTTAGCGGTTTTGAAGCTAAAATACTCTTCCCTGTTTTGTGCGGGTCAGTATCTGTGACGTTTGGTGACAATTCCTTGCCCCTTAATATGAGAACGAACCTATGTTCAACTGTTGCCCTCACTATTGGTTTAACTCCACGCACACTTGTTATCTTTATGTTTTTCAGGACTTTCTCAAATGGTTTAGAATCTCTTCTTCCAGCTCTCCTGTCAATGATGATGCCATTTTTAACTGTGGCTATGTTGCCTCTGAGGGCAATATCTCCCTCCTTCAATTTTACACCTGCTCCCAGTGCTTCAAATGGCCCCCTTCCAGAGTAGTATATTTTGGGGTCATAACCGAAAAGTGCCAGGTGAGCTGTATCACTTCCAGGCGGTAACCCAGGTGAAATTACATCCATTAATCCTGTTATGCCTCTCGAAGCTAGCGAATCAAGATTGGGTGTCTTGGCTGCCTGAAATGGTGTCCTACCTTTGAGTTCCTTGCATGGCCTGTCTCCTGCTCCGTCAGCGATAATAAGCAAGCACTTCATTGAAACCAACCTACGTAACTAACGCCCTCTCTCTCGATTTCAAGAAGCCTGTTGTACTTTGCTAGCCTCTCTGACCTGCACGGCGCGCCGCTTTTTATTTGCTCTGCCCCTATACCAACTGCTAAATCTGCTATGAACGGGTCACTGGTTTCCCCGCTCCTATGGCTCACCATAATCCTATAATCTGACTGCTGTGCCATCTTGGCTGCCTGGATAGCTTCTGTTAGTGTGCCTATCTGGTTTACCTTCAAGAGTAACGCGTTGCAGGCTCTAACCTGAATGCCATGCTTTATCCTTTCAACATTTGTCACAAATATATCATCACCAGTTACCTGTATGTCCATTGCATCAGTCATCTTTGCGAATTCTTTGAAGTCTTCTTCATAGAATGGGTCTTCTATGTTCATTATTGGATAGTTCTGGATTAGCTTCTCATAGAACTTCAAAAGCCCATCCGCGCTAAGAGCTTTTCCATCTATATGATATTTACCTTTTTTGAATATCTCAGATGCTGCAACATCTAATGATAGGTATGCCTCATCCTCATGACCTGATGCCTTCACAGCTTTCAGTATCAGCTTTATTGCTTCCTCTGTTTTCGAAATTGGCGGGGCGAAACCACCCTCGTCGCCAACATTTGTGGCTGATTTGCCATATTTCTTCTTAAGCATCTCACCAAGCTCGTGGTATACCTCGACACCAACTTCCATGGCTTTAGCAAAAGATTTTGTTTTTGGCGCTAACATGAATTCCTGTACAGCTAGCTTGCTACCGGAGTGTACTCCCCCATTTATTATATTAAAGAACGGCACGGGTACTTTGAATTCCCATTCATGGCTGATACTCCCTATATGATGATAGAGGCCTATTTGCTTAGCGTTAGCTGCTGCCCTACAGCAGGCAAGTGAGACAGCGGTTGTAGCATTAGCTCCTAACCTGCTTTTGTTTGGTGTGCCATCAAGTTCTATCAAGATCTTGTCTATCTCTTCCTGTCCTCTTACATCCATACCGATGAGCTGGGGAGCGATTATTTTATTTATGTTGGCTATGGCTTTGGAAACGCCTTTTCCATTGTATTCCTTCCCGCCATCTCTAAGCTCTATCGCTTCATGTTTCCCTGTGGATGCACCTGAGGGAACTCTAGCACTCCCCGCGCCTTTACCAACGTTGACAGTACATTCTATTGTTGGGTTGCCCCTCGAATCAAAAACTTGGCGGGCATCCAATCCAATTATCTCATATTTCCTTACCATAGTTAGTCACTCATCTATCACAAGCATTAAGCATATAAAAAATTATCCCCGAAAGACTAAAGGATTTAAAGCCCTTTTGAGTATTACACTGCAAGGTGGAGTCATGAAGAAGGGTATCGGCCTGTGGTCAGCTGTTTCCATTGGAGTAGGTGGTATGATAGGTGCAGGCATATTCTCAATTCTAGGGGTTGCAACACAGATTGCAGGTAATGCAGTGTATCTGTCATTCATCATTGCAGGTTTTGTTGCCTTGCTGAGCACTTACTCCTATGCAAAGCTTGGAGCAAGGTATCCATCAGCTGGAGGCCCAGTGGAATTCCTTATTAAAGGATTTGGTGGTGGAGTTTTCAGTGGCGGGTTTAACATACTCCTTTGGATTGGCTATATCTTTGCTTTGTCACTTTATGCAAGGGCGTTTGCCAGCTATGCCATGACTTTCCTCCCTGCAGGTTCTTCTGGATTATGGTTGTATATTTTTGCTACGGGAATTGTGGTGTTGTTCACTATCGTTAACTTTGTTGGTGCAAAGGCAGTTGGGTCATCGGAAACCCTGATTGTTGCCATAAAAGTTGGTATCCTATTACTGTTTGCGCTGATTGGTTTATTTTTTATCAATCCCTCACACCTCTCACCCTCGTTGTGGCCTCTTGGTAGCAATATACTCTTCGGGGCCGGGATAGTTTTCCTTGGGTATGAAGGATTTGGATTGATAACCAATGCAGCTGAGGATATGGATAACCCAGGAAAGACGCTACCTAGGGCGCTATACCTTAGCGTGTTTATCACCATGATAATATATGTGCTGGTTTCTGTGGTTGTCGTTGGTAGCCTTAAAATCCCTAGTATACTAGCAGCTAAGGACTATGCACTTGCAGAGGCGGCGAGACCTTTCCTAGGCCTAATTGGATTTAAGCTTATGGCACTGGCTGCTTTGTTCTCAACGGCATCTGCGATAAATGCCACACTTTATGGCGGTGCGAATGTAAGTTACACGATTGCAAAGGATGGTGGCTTGCCTAAAGTGTTCGATAGGAAACTCTGGGGTAAGAGCACTGAGGGGTTGTTCATTACATCTGGCCTTGTGATACTGCTTGCGAATTTCCTTGACCTTGGAGGGATAGCTATGATAGGTAGTGCGGCTTTCCTGCTGATATATGCTGCAGTAAATCTAGCCCATATGAACCTGTACAAACAGACAGGTGCTAATGTTTATATAATTATTCTAGCTGCTTTTAGCTGCCTTGTAGCACTTGGGATTCTCATATACTACACTGCGGTATACTCCCAGATGACTTTGATAGTACTACTAATGATTATCACTGCTACATTCGTTGGAGAGTGGGCATATAGGAAATACTCTCTCAGAGTGCTGAGAGCCAGGTACGTGAAAGGCTAGTGTGTTTATGTGAACTTATGCCTTTTCTGTATTACTGCTCTGGTAGTTCCAATGGTTATGTAAACTTATATCTCTTCTGCCCTGCCCACTTTCATGTTCCAGACAAGGGTTCTCCCAAACTTCTTTGCAGGCTCTATCAGTAGGCTCTTACCCGGCTGCTTAAGGGGGATTATGAAATACTCCTGTTGCTTTCCATTTTCATTTATTAGGATTAATTTTTTCTTCCCGCTGATTGGTCTCATTGTTCCAGGCTCTCTGTAGTCACAGAGAACATACCTTCCGCGTGAGACCAAAGTCCTAACCTCTGGTCCTTTGTCGGTTTCTGCTATGACTTCCTTCGGATAGTTTGCCATGGGAAAGATTTCAGCAAAAAGGTATTTATACAATGCGCACCTAACTCGTTTTGAGGGATTAATATGCGTCCACCGTATTCAAGAAGAGCTTCCCAGTTGAAGGCGTCTGACATAAGAGAGTTACTTAAGCTAACAAAGAAACCTAAGATAATCTCCTTTGCCGGCGGACTTCCTGACCCACAATGCTTCCCATACAAAGAGGTTGATGTGCTTTCGACAGAGGTCATAGAGGAAGACTATGTCAAAGCACTGCAGTATGGAACTACTGAAGGCTTCAATCGACTTAGAAGGGCGCTGGCTCGGAGAATGAACCAGAAGTTCAGGACGAAGGTACATGCTGATGAGATAATTGTAACCTGCGGCGCGCAGCAGGGGCTTGACTTGATTTCAAAGGTTTTCATAGATAGGGGCGATATCATACTGGTGGAGAATCCTTCCTACTTAGGCGCGCTTTCAGCTTTCAGGCTTTTCCAAGCGAAATTTGCAGGAGTTCCTATGGATAATGATGGCCTGAAAACAGACAAACTGGAGAAGGCGCTTAAGAAATTTGAGAAGAAGAGCAAGCGCCCGTTTCTTTATACTGTACCTTCCTTCCAAAATCCCACTGGAGTTAGCATGACACTTGAAAGGAGGAAGGAGCTTATGGAGTTAGCCTCACGCTATGACCTTGTGATAGTTGAGGACAATCCCTATGGTGAGCTAAGGTACAGTGGCAAAGCGATGCCGCCGCTGAAAGCCATGGACAAGGAAGGCAGGGTAGTTTATCTAGGGACCCTCTCAAAGGTTTTGTCTCCTGGAATGCGGATTGGCTGGGTGGCTGCCTCTGAGGGGATACGGCATAAACTTGTTTTAGCTAAGCAGGCCACCGACCTATGCACTAGCACGCTCATTCAGTATATTGCCCATAAGTATATTACAGAAGGACACATGGTCAGGCAAATAAAAAAGATAAATGCAGTTTACAAAAGGAAGAGGAATATCATGCTAAAAGCAATGGATAGTGAATTCCCTGAAGAAGTTAGTTATACTCGTCCAGACGGAGGAATCTTCATATGGGTGAAATTCCCGAAGAAGGTGAACTCACGTGAACTCCTTAAGAGGTCAATCAAGAAGGAAAAGGTTGCTTTTGTGCCGGGAGATGCCTTTTTCATAAATGAGGGTGAAGGCCTCGATACGGCTAGGTTTAACTTCAGTTATCCAACAGAAGAAAGGATACAGGAAGGCATAGCACGGCTTGGAAGAATATTAAAGAAAGAGTTGCGTGCGTGATTAAGCAGTTTCAATCTTAACGCGCCTTAGTTCTCTCTTCCTTGTCTTCCCGTTTATAGCGTCTTTCATTACCAAGTTCGCCAGCTTTTGAAGCTCGTCTTTTACCTTTATCAGCTGTGCGGTCTCTCCTTCACCAAATTCTGAGTAAAAGAGAGGCTCTAACTCTTTCAGGTGGTCGTCCATATCCATTATTATCTGGAGTCTTTTCTTTTGAGTTTGATTAAATAACATTTGGTCCCCCTCACATTGGAGGATAAACGAATGAACCCCCCTTTGCAATATTCTTTTATTATTGATTCGTTTATATTTAAAGCTTTTGTTGAAAAACAGTAAAACATTTTTATACTATCTAGTGCATAAATTTCTCTATATGAAATCCATTATGGAAGCAACAATTAGAATTGGAATAACTCTGGTTGGTTTCCTTTTTCTCCTAGCTGTAGCTGTTTTTGTAACCAAGCCAGATGGTGCTGCTGTCGTTACAGCAAGGGCCATTTCAAACCTTGGGCCAGGAAACCTTTATGGTTTGCTATTTTCTTTGGTTTTGCTGGCATTGGTTGCTACTTTTGTTATGGGATGGAGAATGCACGAAGAAGCAAGAAAGTCTGCATAAGTTTGTAGTTAGCACTTATAGTCCTATTTGACGGGTAGTTCTTTACCCTTCCAGACGACCTCATAGTATCTTTTTAAGAACTCTGTGTGTGGGTGGTCATGTAGCATGTCTATCATCATTTCAGTTTGATGTCGGTATCTCTCTTTCCTTTCTTCATCCCATTTCTGCATTGATGTAATATTGCTTATCCTATCCAGTATCCTTATAGTCTTTTCATCCTCTTTCAGATGTTTTAGAGTATCAAGCAGGTTGGCTCCTTCTGGAACTGTGAGCCTGTGGACACCCTCAGCAACTTCTTTCCCAAATTCCTCCTCAAGTTCTTCCTTTGTAATATCTGTGTCCTCAAGGGTATCATGCAGAAGTGCCTTACACACCAGCTCTTCTGTTGGCTTTTCGGTTATCCGTGCAGCATTGTAAGCTATTGGGAAAAGGTGGTTGTTTGGGTAGCTTAGGTGACCATCCCTGAATTGGCCTGCATGAGCTCTCTCCGCAAGCTGGATGGCTTTTTTCACTTTCTCCGTGTACAAGCCTTTCTCTTTAAGAAATTTTGTGAGGGGTTTCTTTCTGATTGCTATCCTCAAAGGATACCCGGGCTCTTCCATAATGTTCATTATTGTGACTGAGCTTGTTTAAGGCTTTTGCTGACGTAGACCATATGTTTTTAATAGTGATGTGCCTTATTGATTGACTAGGTGGTAAAATGGATGGGAAGCATATATTATCTATTGTACTAATAATAATAGCTCTTGCTTTGGTCATTGGTACATTTCTACTCCAGTACAAGAGTTTCAATGACTCTAATAATTTTGGGCGGGAGATGGCTGAAGGGTCAACCCCAAAGAGCATTAAGACCTGGTGTTCTTTCCACAATATTTCGTTAACAAACTTTGACCATATCCCAACAAGTGCAAGGGATGCAGCCAGCTGGGTAGATGTTGAGTTTAACGGAAAAAAAGTAAGCCCGTGTAAATACTTAATGACTGATTCGTCTGATATATTCCAACCTGCTGAGGTAGAAAGAATGGAAGACTTCTGCCGGGTAAAAGGCACTGTGGAAAAACCAGAGATGGCTCTCTTTGTGAACGACAGCTACTGTGTTTTCGTTGAACATAGCTAACAGGTCAAAGAGGCTCTGGCGCGTATAAGCAATGCCCCTTATTGTTCCTCTCAAGAGGGGTGTTCTGATGGAACCTTGTGTGTGGAACATAAGTGTGTGGAATCAAGGGACATCCACTACATGAGCCAGTAAACAGGTAAATGTATTGATACCCAAACCAAAACAGTCATCTAGAGAACTAGAGAAATAACTTACGACTAAGTTTTAGGATAGTGGGCCGTAGTCTGCCTTTTGTTTTAGGTGGCATTTGACTAAGCGGCGTATGCGCCTTGCACGGTTGGGCCTGCGGGCACGTTTCATTCCCTCAAACACCAGCTCGGTTGACTTCATTGCTTTTCCCCGTGGGCAAAGCCAGGGGAACGGCGAGTGAAGGATTACGTTTCTGCTCCCGCATGGGGGCTCGCGCCCCAACATGGCCTACTAAACGCCCGTGGGCAGAACTTCCTCAGTTCGGACCCCGAAGGGGAACCGTTAGCCACTCACCCACTATCCATCTAATGTTTGGAAAAACAGAGTTTTTAAGTCTTTTGCAGAAATTCATAGGATGCCAAAGTAAAATAGTGCAACCATGGCATTTGCGGTTAGGTGCACGAAAATGCCTGGAACTATGTTTTTGTTCTCCCAGATGAAGAAGCCCCCTATCAGCAGGCCATAAAGGAAGGGAGTCACCCTCTCAGTGTGCATCATGGCGAAGGCGAACGCACTCATCAATACTATTATAACAACCCCTACGCCTTTCTTGTTGTTTTGGAGCATTCCTTCCAGGGTCCAACTGTTTCTGAAGTTGAGCAGGCCACTTATTATCCAACCCCTGTAAATTATCTCTTCCCCAACGACGAACACAAAAAGCGAGAACAAGAAGAATTGTGGAATATTGTAGGTTACAAGGCCGTATTCATGGGTAAACATATGCAGAACCAGAGCAAGTGCTGCAGAACTTGCGACAGGTATCAATACGGTTTTTATTGGTTCCTCAAAGGATAGATTGAAGTTAAACAGCCATCTTTTTATCAGGTCTTTTTCCTCGGGCTTTATCTTCTCGGATCTCATGAGTATGTAAGCAAGTGGGTAAATAACGAGAAAAGCGAACCATAGACTACCCAATACCAAGAGCTCCATACTGATAATTCTCAAAACCCTTTAAAAAAGCTTTCGCTCGTGCAAAGCTCACACTAGCTATACAAAACCTTCTAGAAAAAAGGTTTGACGTTGTGTTGCATTTAAGGTAGGTCTAGAGTTTTGCGCTAAGGCTATTAGTACCAGCAGGCTGAACGCGTCGTTACCTTCGCGCTTACACCTCTGGCCTATCAAACCCGTCTTTTACGGGCGCCTTCGTCCCCGAACGTAACCTCAGTTACCCGAGGCACGAACAGGGAATGACTGACTCGTTTTCGGGGCGGCTTCGTGCTTAGATGCTTTCAGCTCTTATCCGCGTGGAGCGTAGCTGCCCGGCATGCCCTGTCGGACAACCGGTAGACCAGAGGCTCCGGTCCACCGTTCCTCTCGTACTTGGTGGGCCTTCCCGTCAGTCAGTCAACACTCCTAGTAGATGCCACCAAACTGTCTCGCAACGTTCTGAACCCAGCTCGCGTAGGCCTTTAATGGGTGAACAACCCTACCCTTGGCTGCTTACAGAGCTTTATCAATAGTGAAATCCTATTGGTAAAAAGCTTTGCTGCACAGCCAGGATGGCCTGAGCCGACATCGAAGTAGCAAACCGCGGGGTCGATATGGGCTCTCGCCCGCGACAACTCAGTTACCCCCAGGGTAAGTTTTCTGACAGAACAGGCCCCTACTAAAAGGGCACTGTTGTTCGCTAATCCCGACTTTCGTCTCTGTATTCCTTACTGTGTGGGATACAGTCAGGCCAGCTTTTGTATTTGTCCCTCTACGACGGATTTCTGACCCGTCTGAGCTGACCTTTGGGCGCCTTTGATATCTTTTCAAGGGCGTACCGTCCCAGCCAAACAGCCCACCTGGCGCGGTCCTCCCTTTCGGGAGTAAAAAATACGATCATAGTAAGGCAGTGTCCCATTGGCGCCTCCACAGACCCTGACGAGTCTGCTTCGATGGCTCCTGCCTACACTTCATAACTGTAATCGTATTTTAACACCAAGCTGCTGTTAACCTCCATGGGGTCTTCGCGTCCCACTAGGAGTTGATGGCGTGCTCACCATCAGGTCGGTTCACCGGGTACCTTCCCGGGACAGTGGGGCCCTCGTTACGCCCTTCATGCAAGCCGCCAATTAAGCGGCGAGGTATTACGCTACCTTAAGAGAGTCAGAGTTACTCCCGCCCTTCACCGGCGCTTTGGCCCGTTGGACCGGGCTTTGACGTACCGGCAGTGGGCAGACGTCAGCCCCCGTAAACATCGTTGCCGACTTTCGGGGACATGTGTTTTTGGTAAACAGTCGGAGCCCCCTTGTTACTGCGACCTGCCACTCCTCAAGAAATTCTCGAGGATGGCAGGCACCCCTTCTACCGAGGATACAGGGCTAATTTGCCGAATTCCCTGGAAAGGTTTCTCCCGCCACACCTAGGCCTTTTCAGCCAGGGCACCTGTGTCAGTTCTGGGTACGGACATACAAGATTCCATTTTCTATCTCTCTTTTCACGGAACCATGGACTCAACCAAACTCATTGAGCTCGTACAGGTTTAACGTGTTTCTCTCCGTGACGGACCTCCACACGTCTATGCCTGCTGAACAGGGCGACGACCCTGCTTGATTTATCCATAGCTGTCAAGAGATAGACTTTCGTTACCGAAGGTACTTGTATGGCGCAGGAATATTAACCTGCTTCCCTTTTGTGCGCGCCGAGTTGCGGGCACACTTAGGACCGGCTAACCCTCGGCTGACGAACATTGCCGAGGAACCCTTGCCCTTTCGGTGATCGGGATTCTCACCCGACTTCGCTGTTACTACGGACAGGATTTTCATTCCGGATAAATCCACAAGATGTTACCACCTTGCTTCTCATTTAACCGGACGCCTCTCTACCAGAAACTCTTAAACTATTAAGAGTCCTCTTAGGTATCGGTAACTGACTTAGCCCCGTCCATCTTCGAGGCCTCTAACCTAGATGGGTAAGCTGTTACGCACTTTTTAAAGGATAGCTGCTTCTGAGCTTACCTCCCCACTGTTTTGGGTTAGAGACACTCTTTACCCGTTAACACTTAGTCAGTTTTTAGGGACCTTAACCTAAGGTGGGGTTGTTCCCCTTTCGGACACGGAGGTTACCCCCGTGCCCCGACTCCAGCCTTCTACGGCGATAACGAATTCGGAGTTTGACAAGGAAGTTGAGAATTTCTTCCCTTGACTCCCCAATCAGTGCTCTACCTCGTTATCGGCCTCCAGCCAGGTCATCCTGAGAGATGTCTCGAGAGGAACCCGCTATTGCCCGGTTAGATTGGACTTTCACCCCTATACGCAAGTCAGAGGAACGAGTTGAGCTCAGCATCCCTTCAGGCCTCCATCAATCTGTCGATCGACTTCACCTTGCTCACGTATAGATCACCGGGCTTCGGGTCTTAAGTCCATGATTCAAGCCCTTATCAGACTTTGCCACTCACGCCGAAGCGCTGCTGGCAATCGGTTTCCCTACGGCTTCGCTTTCGCTTAGCCTCACCATGGCCTTAAACTCCCTGCCTCATGCTTCGAGACGAACGATGCAACGCTGGTTGACTCTTCTCGTAATCAGGGATCGCTCCCTTTTCCTTCAAAGAGCTTTTCCTTTCACGCCGCATCTCATGTCTCCGTTTGGGTTCAAGTGCTTTTCACCCCCCGCCAGGGGTACTTTTCAGCTTTCCCTCACGGTACTAGTTCACTATCGGTTTCAGGTTATGTTTAAGGTTAGGAGTTAGTCCTCCCATATTCACGCGCAAGTCAATGCACGCTACTCCGGAACATTGAATAACTACCTGTTACCTTCGGGATACGGGACTGTCACCCTTTATAGTGCGACGTTCCAGTCGACTTCTCCTCTAAAGAAACAGGCAGAATCAAGTCCAAACACCACATCCGCGCAGGATTACTCCTGTGCGTTCGGTTTGCCTTATACCGCTTTCCCTCGCCGGTACTAACGGCATCGCTGTTGCTTTCTCTTCCTGCGGGTACTAAGATGTTTCAATTCCCCGCGTGCCCGTTCGCAAAACGAACAAATCAGGAATCTCCGGTTCAAAGGCTGTATGCGCCTCGCCGGAGCTTATCGCAGCTTACCACGCCCTTCATCGGCTACCTGAACCAAGCTATCCACCAAACGGATTAACCGCGAAGCTCTAGACCTATGACCTCTGCAACACAACGTCATTGCGCTCCGGAGCACGACGGCGCGCTCGTTGTTCATATCACGATTTTGCTCGCGATACTCATACAATAAAAATGAATGGACCCACTGGGATTCCCCGTCCGCAGCTGCGAACCTGGTCGGAATTACTTCCGCATTTATTTGAACCCAGGACCTCTCGCGCTCTTGAACCGTGCGCTTGAGCGAAGCGAAACGCACAAAGCGTTAACCGATTTTGCGGCCACACCTGGTGCTCTCACGCGTAGCGTGAGACACCTAAAGCGTTAACCGATTTTGCGGTTATGCAAGGCGAGCGCTCTTCCAGCTGAGCTATGGGCCCATCCTAACAGACCTGTATATTTCGATTTCTTAGGGTTTTGTAAAGGAGGTGATCTAACCGCAGGTTCCCCTACGGTTACCTTGTTACGACTTAACCCTCCTCACAAGGCTCGGATTCGAATTAGCCCAAAGGACTAAACCTCATCCAGGCCTCACTCGGATGGTTTGACGGGCAGTGTGTGCAAGGAGAAGGGACGTATTCACCGCGCGATAATGACACGCGATTACTAGGGATTCCATCTTCATGAGGGTGAGTTCCAACCCTCAATCCGAACTACGCAACGGTTTATGGGTTTGGCTTCTCCTTTCGGAGTCGCATCCTATTGTCCGTTACATTGTAGGCCGCGTGTAGCCCAGGAAATTCGGAGCCTCAGCCGTCCTGAAAATCTTCCTACTCGGATGCCATTTAGGATGACACAAAAAAATCATGCTGAGAAAGCACTTAACGTCGTTTTGCCTATATAAGCTTACGACATGTGAGCCATCCTTCCTATTGTGGCGTCTCGGCTTCAGGTGCATGCTCTGAAGCGAGTTGTAGACAAAGTTGATGATATCATAGGATTCCATCTCAAGACGGATCCTTAGATACCTACCCTTATCTAATTCTAGCCACCCCTCTGCATCGAAGAGACCACCAAGGAAAAAAACTTGCTTACTATCTGCAACTATTGGTGCAGATTGAAAAGTTTTGTTTCCTCGTTTTATGCCATATCCAACTGTTAAATCTTCCACCAGCTTTTTAGACCTCACAGCACATTTCCATACATTCGCACTGCGATCAAAAAATACTGACGGTTTATATCCTAAGGATTGGAACGATGTATACAGAAATTTAGCAAAAGGCTTAGTTGCTGTGAAAGCAAGGACGCGATTTGCATTTCTTTCTACATGTCCATCTCCAAGGATGTAACCAGCTAGATATGCTTTTCTCTCTTCTGCATAGGGCAGATTTAACCCCCACCAAAAATTACTGATGGAAAGTTTAAATCTGTTTTCAATAGGGGTTTCCGAGATTCATCAGATTTTCGCGGACGTATACTGACCTACCGTCGCCCGCTCCTTCCTCTGGTTTATCACCAGCAGTCCCCCTAGAGTGCACCTCCTCAAACAAGAAGGTTAGCAACTAGGAGCACGGGTCTCGCTCGTTGCCTGACTTAACAGGACACCTCACGGCACGAGCTGACGGTGGCCATGCACTACCTCTCAGCGTGTCAGGTAAGCCCTTCGGACTGACCATCATTCTGCTGTCTTCCCTGGTGAGTTGTCCGGCGTTGAATCCAATTAAACCGCAGCCTCCACCCCTTGTGGTACTCCCCCGCCAATTCCTTTAAGTTTCAACCTTGCGGTCGTACTTCCCAGGCGGCTGGCTTAACAGTTTCCCTCCGGCACAGCATAACCTCGTGGGTTATGCCACACCAAGCCAGCATAATTTACTGCCAGGACTACCCGGGTCTCTAATCCGGTTTGCTCCCCTGGCCTTCGTCCCTCACCGTCGGGTACGTTCTAGTTGGACGCCTTCGCCACCGGCGGTCCTCCTGGGATTATAAGATTTTACCCCTACCCCAGGAATACCTCCAACCTCTCCCGTCCCCAAGCCCAAAGGTCTCCCTAGCACTTCCAGACGATTAAATCGCCGGATTTCACCAGGGACTCTTCAGGCAGGCTACGGACGCTTTAAGCCCAATATACGCGAACACCACTCGAGCTGCTCGTGTTACCGCGGCGGCTGGCACGAGTCTTACCCAGCCCTTATTCATGGAGCTTTTTACACTCCACAAAAGACTCCGTGAGGAGTCACTTGGAGTCCCCTTATCACGCTTTCGCGCATTGTAAAGGTTTCGCGCCTGCTGCGCCCCGTAGGGCCATGGTCCTTGTCTCAGTACCATTCTCCGGGCTCTTGCTCTCACAACCCGTATGGATCTTAGGCTTGGTGAGCCATTACCTCACCAACAACCTAATCCACCGCAGACTCATCCTGGAGCGCCCGAAGGCTTTCAAAAATGGGACGTTCCAGTGCCCATTTTCTATAGGATATTAGCCTCAGTTTCCCGAGATTATCCCCTACTCCAGGGTAGATTATCCACGTGTTACTGAGCCGTACGCCGAGTGCCGAAGCACTTTGACTTGCATGGCTTAGTCGAACTCCAAAAGCGGTATTCTCCAGCAGGATCAACTGGAATTTTATTGGCGGGTCCACTTTTACATGGTCCCTAAGAATTTCTCTTAATACAGGCCTGCATCGGACCTGAATGTTTGCGATGCAAACAGTGCTCAGGTCTTCATGACATCACTTAATGATGAGCATAACTAATGATTGTCTTATCCATCGAACTTGCTTACCTACCCAAGTAAGCAAATCCATCATAGAAGGCGTCTTTTCTCCTTCTCCGCCCAATAATTTTGTAGAAATCTCTTTATAAACGTTTCGGTGCGCGCTCAGAGGTTTGCCTGCCCAGATGGGATTATAAAGAACAAGCTGCTAGATAATTGGCAGGGAAATGCTTTTTAAAACCATTGGTGTATAGAATAACATATAGGTAGTAGAGGAGTTGTGTATGGGCGATATCGATAAAAAACCATGGAGAAGAAGGAACCCATTCTTTGATTTGTTTTCGGAGTTTGATAACTTCGATTCATTTTGGGACAATCTGGCAAAATCCTTAAATGACACCAATCTACAGCCGGGGAAGCCCTTGGTTTATGGCTTCTCCATGAGTGTGGGCCCTAACGGAAGACCAGAAGTTAGAGAGTTTGGAAACATAAAACCATCTGAGGAGAAGATAAACGTGGAGGATACTAGGGAGCCATTGGTTGATGTTATCGAAAGGGACGATGAGATTGATGTCTTAGCTGAGCTTCCGGGTGTCAATAAGGAGGATATAAATATCGAAGCCAGTGAAAACAATGTGTCGATTTCAGTTCCAGGTGAGTTTTACAGGCTAATTGAGTTACCTTCTAGAGTTAACCCAAAAGAGGTTAACGCTAAATATAAAAATGGTGTTCTAACAGTCACATTAGCAAAAACTAAAGGCAAACCAAACGTCGAAATAAAGTGAGTGAATGAGCTACGGAGACACGCTCACCAAAAGGATGCTTGCTGGGCAGGTGTCCGGAAGACAAAAGACACCCCAACCTCAAACAAAAAGACAGAGCCATAGAATGGAGATGCCTTTTTTGTACGCTTTGTTCTTTATGGTTGCGTTCTACTTCCTAACCAAAGACTTGGCTGTTTCTATAATTATTCCACTGGCGATGTGGTTGTTCTTAAAATATAAGGGGTGATTTAGTGCTATTGTGTCCTTTCAAATAAATCTCTTGAATAACTCTTTAAATAACCCACTCTTATTTTTTGCTGGCGGTGTTCGTGAACCATTGTATTATCGGTTTGATCCTTATGCTCTTTTTGTTTTAAAGGGAAAAAAGCAAGTCAGGACACCTTAGACCAATAGACAAGACATCTCTCCTAGTTGTTTTTGTCTTAATCAGGTTATCTATGACTTTCGGATTGCACCTATTGAGTTTTTTCATAACCATATTTATCTTTTCTGGAGGAAGGTCCCAGAGTTTATCCCTCATGAAAGCTGAAAACCTATAAGCAAATCCAAATTCCTTTTTCAACAGCTTGGCATAGTTTCCACCCGTGCTTAAAGCTTTCGCAGCTATAATCGAGCTTAGCAAAGCTGGCCTAAGCCCCTCCCCCATGACTGGTGTAGCAGCGCTGAGAGCGTCTCCCACAAAAAGCTTGTTGTCCTCTTCCGGCTTTTTCATCTCGACAGGGATAACACCAGACTGGACCTGGAGAGGTTTTACACCAGCTCTTTTGTGCAATTCTTTCGCATAGGTTGGGGTTGGACTGGTGTGCCAGACACTGATAAATGTTTTCCTCCCATGGGGGTAAATGAAAAAACCATGCTTCATAGAACTGATTTCAACGGTGGGCAGGTCCACGAGCTGCTTGTCAACCCAAAAACCATAGCAGTAGAAAGCTTTGCTAAACTTCCTCGTGCTGGAGCCCGTGGCAACTATGGTCTTCATTGATTGCACAGGATTATCTGTAAATACGGCACCCTCAGATTTAGCCTCCTCCTTTAAAGATTTCATAACTCTAGCCCTATCAAGCAGCAAGAACTTCCCTTTTACTAGTAGCTTGGCCCCATAAGGGAACTGTTTTATCATCCCTTCTGGATACTTTTCAACTATCACGTTTTTGTCAGGAAGCAGCTTTAAAGTCCTTGGTGGTACAACCCATTCCGCCTGGGTCACATCACCTTCTTTGACAATCTCTGTCTTGAAACCTCTTCTGGCAAGTTCAGCAGCTGCTTTTAGGCCTGCAGGACCAGCCCCAATTACAAGCACTACCACACCCCTACCCAGAAGCCAGTGGCAAGGAACAATAGGATGGCCCAAAGCAGCCCAAGACCTTTAACCCGTGAGAAGAACAACATCAGTGATGCTAAGAAGGCCATTGGGGCGAATATGGGTATTAAGGTGACCACACAGAATAACCACTTAAGCCAACCTTCCTTAAGCAAAAGCGAATCCAAGTAGAATTCAAACAGTATCCCCATAGCGTTTCGCGCGTCTTTCTCACTTGGGAAGCAAAACACAGCTATTGAAAATCCTAGCCAGTAAAAGATTAGCATAGTGGCTAACCCTAAGCTATCCAGTGCAAACCAATGCTTAAGACCTGTTTGAGCAACCCAGAGTAGCAGAATGGCAGTGAGGCTACCAAACAGGAACGGGGCGAATGAAATAAAAAAGCCCCTCCATGGCCCTGTCCTGTGGTGTGTTACACTTCTGAAGCCAATCCGTGTTACCTTTGCTCCAACAAATAAGCATGCCAACATGTGGGAGAATTCATGGAAAAGCACTCCGGGGAAGAAAGCAAATTCTATCAGGTTCATCACAACATCTTTCGGTTAGGAGAAATAAAAAACAATAACCTTTTTATTCGACAATTAACCCAAAAAAAGGGTTTCAAGGTGGTTATTGTAGGATATCGAATTATGTCGGTTTAGAATATTTAATCTAAAGAATGGTGGTGTTAGAATGGAAGTAGAGATTTTCAAAAAAACTCCTGAAATGTACAAAGATGCGAATATGCAAAGTTACGAAAAGACCAGAGAGAACTTCAAATGGGAAGATGTTGAAAAGAACTTCTCCTGGCACAAGACTGGCAAAGTTAACATGGCTTATGAATGCATCGACAGACATGTTGATGAAGGAAGGGGAAATAAGGTTGCCCTGATATACGTGAATGGTGAGGAACGAGAAGAGATGACATTCAAGGATATGCAAGCTTTAACGAACAAGTTTGCCAATGTCCTTAAAAATATGGGTGTCAAGAAGGGCGACAGAGTGTTTATATTCATGCCAAGGAGCCCTCAGTTTTATGTTGCCTTTATGGGAACAATTAAACTTGGTGCTATAGTCGGGCCTTTGTTTGAAGCGTTCATGAAAGATGCGGTATGTGACAGGCTGCTGGACAGCGGGGCTAAAGTGCTTGTGACTACTCCAGAGCTGGTTGGGAGAGTGCCTAAAGTGGACTTACCAGAGCTAGAAAAACTAATCATAGTTGGGGACAAAGAGCTTGACGATGATGAGGTCAGTTATGAGGATGAGATGAGCAAGGCATCTGAAGATTTTGATATAGAGTGGGTTGACAGGGAAACGCCAATGTTACTGCATTATACCTCTGGCTCTACGGGAAAGCCAAAAGGAGTAATCCATGTGCACAATGCAATGATTGGCCACTATCTGACAGCAAAATGGGTTCTTGACCTTAAGCCTGATGATGTATATTGGTGCACTGCTGACCCTGGTTGGGTTACGGGAACATCCTATGGAATCTTTGGGCCGTGGCTCAATGGCGTTGGCAGCTTAATCCGTGGTGGCAGGTTTAGTGTTGATGGATGGTACAAGACTATAGAGGACTATGGTGTTACTGTGTGGTACAGTGCACCTACAGCATTTAGGCTACTTATGTCGGCTGGCGATGACAAAGTTAAACAGCACAACTTGAGCAGCTTGAGGGCAATTTTCAGTGTCGGTGAACCTTTGAATCCAGAAGTGATAAGATGGGGGTTGAAGGTATTCAAGCTACCAATTCATGACACCTGGTGGATGACCGAAACAGGGATGCAACTGATATGCAACTATCTATGTATGGATATAAAGCTTGGTTCCATGGGAAAACCATTCCCCGGTATTGAAGCTGCAATAATAGATGAAGAAGGAAAAGAGCTCCCACCGAACCAGATTGGACAGCTTGCGATAAAAGCTGGCTGGCCATCAATGACAAGGGGCATATGGAAAAACGAGGAGAAATACCAAAGCTATTTCAAGCTTAAACCTTGGTACGTTTCTGGAGACTCCGCCCACATGGATGAAGACGGCTACTTCTGGTTCCATGGCAGGATAGATGATGTGATTATGAGTGCTGGAGAGAGAATAGGACCATTTGAAGTTGAATCCAGGCTGGTAGAACACCCAGCAGTTGCAGAAGCGGGCGTTATTGGTAAGCCAGACCCTCTCAGAGGGGAAATAGTCAAAGCATTTGTAAAGCTAAGGGATGGCTACAAGCCCTCTGACGAGTTGAAGAAAGACATCACAGAATTCGTCAAGACAGGTCTCGCCGCGCATGCAAAACCAAGAGAGATAGAATTCATTGACAAGCTACCAAAAACCAGAAGCGGGAAGATAATGAGGCGCGTTTTGAAGGCTAAAGAGCTTGGCCTGCCTGTTGGCGATTTATCAACCTTGGCGGACGATGAATAAGTACAAGCAATACCTGGTGCCAGCAACCTGGCACCACCATCACTTATTCTCATCAGACAATCCTTACTGCTTGGTTTTATACTCGAATGAACAAATACATCACCCTCACTTATTTTTAGCGAACGATAATCTTTTATATATCCATAACCTATTTTTTTGTGGTGAGTATTGTGGATGGTCTAGGTGCTATCATATCCCTTCTTTTATTCTTTGGTCTTCCAGTGGGATTTTTTGTCTTTATCTATCTCTTAAGTGGAATAAAAGTGATAATGCAATATGAGAAGGGAATTAAATTTACTTTGGGTCATTATTCAGGATTGATGCATCCTGGCTTGAATTATGTTATCCCCATATTCCAGAGCTGGATTAAGGTTGATACAAGAGTTGTGACTGAGGATATACCTGGTCAGAATGTGATGACAAAGGATAATATCCCCGTAAATATAAACGCTGTCGTTTATTTTAGGGTAGTTGACCCAGAGAGGGCAGTGCTTAATGTTGCGGATTACCATTATGCTATTTCGAAGTATGCTCAGACCTCATTGAGAAATGTGACTGGAGAAGTTGAGATGGATGAACTCCTGACCAAGAGGCAAGAAATCTCGAAGAGACTTGAGAAAATACTGGATAACGCAGCTAAGGATTGGGGCCTTGATGTAACCATGATAGAGCTCCAGGACATTGACCTACCGCCTCAGCTTAAACGTGTTATGGCGAGGCAGGCCGAAGCAGAAAGGGAGAAAAGAGCAATCATAATTAGAGCCAAGGGGGAACTTCAAGCAGCGTATAACCTAGCAGAGGCTGCAAAGAAGTTTGCAATTTCAAAGCCATCTTTGTATTTGAGGACTTTAGAAACCATAAACAAGCTCTCACCTGAGCAGTCAAACACGGAGATATATGCGATTCCAGTGGAGGTTTTAAGAATGTTTGAGAAACTGGGAGGGAAGGGTGATTGACATGTGGGACATAATATTATCACTCATTAGTTTTATTGCATTTATTGTTGGCCCAATTGTCATACTTATACTACTGGCTAGCATTAAGGTGGTCTATGAGTTTGAAAGGGGGGTTAAATTCACGCTTGGTAAATATTCCGGGTTGATGAACCCCGGTGTAAATCTAATAATACCTATACTGCAAAGTTGGAGGCGCATTGATTTAAGGGTTCAGACAATTGATATCCCACCACAGGATGTAATGACAAAGGATAATGTCCCAGCTTCTGTTGACGCTGTTGTCTATTTTAGGGTTAAGGACCCTGAGAAGGCTGTAATCAATGTTAGGGAATACACTTATGCTATCTCAAAGTATGCTCAAACATCATTGAGAAAGGTTGCTGGAGAGGTTGAACTTGATGATATGCTTTCAAAGAGAGAGGAGATAGCTGAGAGGCTGAGAGATATCGTTGACGTTGGAACTGACCCCTGGGGGCTTGATGTAACTACGATTGAACTTCAGGATATAAAGTTACCAGAAAATCTAAAACGTGCCTTTGCAAGGCAAGCTGAAGCAGAGAGAGAAAAGAGAGCGGCTATAAAGAGAAGCGAAGGTGAGAATGAGGCTGCAAATGACTTGGTTAAAGCTTCAGAACTGCTTACCAGCAACCCAGGTGCTTTGCATCTCAGGACATTAGCTACCTTAAATGATGTAGCAAGTGACAATACTAATACAGTGAAGTTCTTTATTCCTGTTGAGGCAGCTGAAACTTACGAGGAAGAATTGAAGGGCATAAAGAAGAGCAAGTAGTGGGTTCGTGAGAGTCAGAACAAGAGAAGTATAGAGTATTTGTAATTTTGGTCTGCATTGGGATATTGTTTGATGTAGTTTGTTAGGTTTCTAGTAGTAGCGTTGCCAAGCTCATAGTTAATCGCCGGATTATTTGCGCCTCCTTTTTCCACGCTTTTTTCGGTGTTTTTGATTTCTTATGTGTAATATGGTCCCGATTGCAACCAGGCAAATGAAGATGAGTGAGAGCGCCAGAACTAACATTAGGTCTTCAATGCCAAACCATGAGGCTGGCCTAGGGGATTCAGGTATCTTAATGGTGGTTTCTTTTGTGTAAGCATTGCCAAGAATATCATTCCATTTCAAAATGAGTTTATGCTCTCCTGGTGCGAGAGTCACTCCATGGTTGCTTTCATTTGTCTTATTAACGAATCCAACAGAGAGGTTGACTACAGTAGGAGTCGTTATGAAGTTTATGTGTGTGATAAGGCTTCCATTAATCCTCTCAAACTGTAATGAACCAATTTTTGCAATGGCTGCTGGCAAAACTTTTATTGTATCCGAACTTATACTCACATCTCCGTCTGAAACCACAAATTGAATTGGCTTGTTTCCAGCATTGTTTGCTATAAATCTAAACGAAGCTACATTTGTTTTATCCAATTCTAGGTAGGTTGTTTTGGTTTGGTTTTCGAAAATAGCAGATAACTTAATGCGTTTGGATGAGTTTTTCAGCATAACTGCAATGGTGAAATTCCTACCCGCTATGACAGCATCCGGTTTGATAATCTTTTGTACATAGTCCTCAGATGTGCCTGCAACAAAAAATTTTGCTACTGTAGTATTTCCCTCTGAGGAGTAAGCTATTACCTCATTTTCCCCCAACATATCTGCCTTGAAAGAGAACGAGGCCCTTGAGTCTATTGTGCTTTTTTCTTTTGTGTAATCTCCAACTATTATGCCTACTTTGGATGACTCTGGCGCAAACACACTAACGGTTTGCTCACCACCCAGCTCAACAACTGGCTTTTCAACCGAAACAAATATACTTGGTGAGTGATAACTATTCATGACGCTTAGGGGCACTACCCTCTCCTTTAGATAATTTGAATTTAAAGTCAATGGACAGGTGTATCTCATATTAGTTTGCAACAGGGGATTCGAGCTTACAATCCAGCTTACAATATTCGTTTTTCCAGGCTCTAAAATCAAATATTTTTCCTGCGAACTAACATTAACTATTCTTAAAGTTGAAAGGCAAGGCATCAAACTGACATCCACTACTCTGTAGTCATTAGATTCCATAGATAACAGAACAACAGTCTTGTCACCAAACCCTATTGCAGTTGAAGCTGCTTTTATGTCATAGCTGTCCAACTTTGGACTGACCTCCACAACACCTGCAGTTACGCCTGTTCCATTTGCATTTAGGAGCGAACCACTGGGCCATTCTATCCTAGAGTTCATAGTTGCATTTGCCCTAACCTCATTTGATAGCTTTTCTTCAGCTGATGAGTAAAATGATATATGGGTTGCATCTAAGTTGCCTACTTCAAGCCATGTTGGATCAACTGGAACCCATTTACCTAAATACACTTCATTCCATGAGTGACCCAGCCACCCAAAAGAACCATAAGCCTTACCCAACACATACCTCGTAGGGTATCCAAGCGAACGTGCAAGGGCAGTAAACAAGTTTGAGTGCTCCACACAGAGCCCTCGTTTATTTCTGAGAACCCACAGTGCGTCTTTGTCTGCCCCAAGCATACTGTAATCATATTTCACATTATTCGAAACCCATATAGCAAGCTTTGCGATTTTCTCAAAATCCGTTGTAGCGCCCCTGGTTATATCCTCTGCTGCTTCCTTAATCTCAGTCGAGTTGCTCTGGGCCTTTTCCGTGGGCAACAGGTATTTGTTTAATTCGGGTGGGATATCATATGATTTTGGGAGACTCTTTGTAGTTCTTTCAAAGACCTTAACATTCGTGCTGTATGAGTATTCAAAGGGATTGGGCGGATTTTTAACATTTATGACTAGGAACTTATTCCCGTCAGAATCAGTTACGTTTCCCTCAAGCGTGGTTTCTTGGTATGGTTTTTTCTGTGGGATGGTTAGGTTTATTTCAAGGCTATACCAATTTCCGTTTATGACCATTATCTTTCCTTTGTTTGTATAGGTACCACTGAGCTTACTTACAAGCTTTGGGTTTCCTATCTCTTGTGACACAACAAGGGGGACAAGAAATAAAGAAAACAATAAGGCATAACAAAACACCTGAAACAACTTCATAACTGACATTTATCATAAAAAATATTTAATGATTTGGGTATGGCAGACAGGAAAGACAAATAGGATAACAACATGTAGGGGATACCAGTTGGTCTAACATGCACTAAAATCGGATGGGTTGTGTTCTTTCTGTTGAATAAAAGAAGGGGGTTGGTGGCTAGGCCACCAACGGTTTTAGTATCCCGGCATGCCTCCAGCTCCAGGCATACCACCTGGCATTCCTCCGCCTTCTTTGCCTTTGCTTGAAGCTGCAATGATGTCATCTATCCTCAAAATCATCTCAGCAACTTCACTTGCACTGGCGATAGCCTGTTCCTTTATTCTGGTAGGCTCAAGGACCTTTAGCTTCTCCATATCAGCTGCCTTTGCTTTGAGCACGTCCACACCGTAGGTCTTGTTGCCCTGTTGATGTTTTGCCTTTAAATCAACAAGAGTATCTATCGGGTCCATTCCAGTACTCTCTGCAAGTGTCCTTGGTATTACCTCTATGGCTTTAGCGAAGTTCATTATAGCTAGCTGTTCCCTTCCGCCTATGGTCTTGGCATAGTCTTCCAGTTCCAGGGATAGTTCAGTCTCTATGCAGCCGCCACCAAGGACAACTTTTCCGTCCTCTAAGGTGGATGCTACGACTCCAATTGCATCATCAATGGACCTTTCCGCTTCATCGACTACGTGCTCTGTGCCTCCTCTAATAAGAATAGTTACTGCCTTTGGTTCCTTACAATCCTCTATGAAAACCATATTTTCGCCTGCGATTTTCTTTTCCTCTATTCTGCCTGCCTCTCCGAGATCTGTGCTGCTTAGGTCCTTTATACTTGTGATTACCTTTGCCCCAGTTGCCTTCGACAATTTTTCCATGTCTGATTTCTTAACTCTCCTAACTGCAAATATGCCCTCCTTTGCTAGGAAGTGCTGGGCCAAGTCGTCTATTCCCTTCTGGCAGAATATTACATTAGCTCCTGTTGATTTTATGTGTTCTACCATGTCCTTCAGCATCTTTTCTTCCTGCTCGAGGAACCCTTGCAGTTGCTCTGGTGATGTTATCCTGATTTCAGCGTTTGTTTCTGTTTCCTTTACTTCCAAAGCCGCGTCCAGCAACCCTATTTTAGCGTTCTTCACTAATTTTGGCATTCCAGAGTGGACTCTTTCCTTGTCTATCACAATACCATTTATCAGTTCAGTGTCAAGGACATCTCCACCTTGTTTCTTCTCAACCTTGATGTAGTCTTTGTCAATGATGAGTTTGCCGTTTCTGGTTTCTGCTACCTGTTTGACTGCCTTTACAACTATTTCAGCGAACTTCTCGCCACCTCTAGCTGCACCCTTTCCAGTAAGGGATATCTTCGCTATTTGCTTAAGTTTCTCATCATCCTCTGGCGATACCTTAATAGAATTTTTGTTTAGTATCTCTATACATTTGTCAGAGGCCATTGAGTACCCCCTCACTATCAAGCTAGGGTGTATCTTCTGGTCTAACATTTCTTCTGCATTCTTTAGAAGCTCTCCAGCGATAACAACGGCAGTTGTGGTGCCGTCTCCTACTTCTTCATCCTGTGTCTTTGCAACCTCCACCATCATCTTCCCAGCTGGATGCTCTATGTTCATCTCATCCAGTATGGTTGCACCGTCGTTTGTTATCACTATATCTCCCAAATCATCCACCAACATCTTGTCCATACCTTTTGGACCAAGAGTTGTTCTGATAGCGCTTGCAACCGCGCGAGCTACAGAGATATTCGTTCTTTGTGCATCTCTACCTAAAAGTCTTTGTGCCCCCTCGGGCAACACAAGTATTGGTTGTCCTCCTAATTGTCCTCCTAATTGAGCCATTTTAAATTACCTCCTTTAATTTTTTAAGCATTAATCTCAGAAGAGAAAAACACGCTTGTAGTTTTGTTAAAAACCCTCTTTATATACCCCTTATTTTTGATGGATATCCAGTTCACAGTTTGACTAATGGCAAAGATACTAATAAGGAGGATAACTAAAACTAGTTATGGCAATCGAACCATTCGAAGAGCATAGCTTAGAATATGACAAATGGTTCGTCAAACACAAATATACTTATTTGTCGGAGCTTGAGGCAATCAAATCCCTGTTGCCAAATGGTGAAGGTGTAGAAATTGGTGTTGGCACTGGAAGGTTTGCTGGTCCATTGGGTATCAAAATTGGAGTTGAACCATCGGAGAACATGTCTAAAATCGCTGAGAAACGCGGAGTAAAAATAATCCCAGCAGCCGCAGAGGATATCCCTATCTCAGATTTGCATTTTGATTACGCCCTGATAGTAACAACTATATGTTTCCTTGATGATGTTGGGAAGGCGCTACGGGAAACGCACCGTATACTAAAGGATGGTGGTTATATCTTGATCGGCTTTATAGACAGAGACAGTAAAATAGGTAAAGCGTATGAAAAACACAAAGAAGCCAGTGTCTTTTATAGAAACGCTAGGTTCTTTTCTACAAAGGAAGTGGTTTCACTCCTAGCTAAAGTAGGATTTACCGATTTCCAGTTTGTTCAGACTTTATTTAGAGAGCTAAATTCTATAAATAGTCTAGAGCCGGTTAAAGAGGGTTATGGGGCTGGTTCTTTCGTTGTTGTTAGGGGGAGAAAACCGAAAACTTCCTACTGAACGCTACAAACAATAATACCGAGACGAATGCAAGAACGCCCCCATAAGCAAACGTGTATACTGGGCTGAACTGCCAGAGGATTCCTGCAATGATGCTTGCTGGCAGAGCCATTATACCTGTAACTGTATGGAACGTCCCAAGTGCGGTGGCCCTAAGCTCTTTGGAGGATAAATCAGAGACAAATGCTCTCTGGTTTCCATCTATAGTTGCGTTTACAATGCCATACAACGCGAAGAGTGCAATAAACCACACCAGCGAGTTCGAGAAAATGAAACCAAAAGAGGTAACAGCGAAGAACAGGTAACCAAGCACAAGAACGCGCTTTCTCCCAAATTTATCTGAGAGTACTCCTGCAGGTATAGAAAAAGCAGCGTAGAAGATGTTAAACAAGGCATACAGCATGATTGGAATTATGATTGACATCTCTTTGGGGAAGAAATCCTGAACCCTAAGCACGAAAAACATGTATGTGAAATTTCCGAGTGAGAACAGTCCAGAGACCACCAAGAAACGTTTCAATGATGGCGTTAGGCCTTTTATGCTTACCACAAAATCAGTTTTAAGAGGTTCTGATTTCTTCTCTTTAACAAAGATAAGTGGGGCTAAAGAAAAGAAGGATAACACAGCGGCTATGAATATTATAAGCTTGAATAGTTCAGCCTGGCTTGTAATCTCAGAGCTGAAGAACCAGAACAACGCCAGCGCTGTTAAGGAACCCATAACCGCGCCAGAGGTATCCAAAGCCCTATGGATGCCGAAACCTTCTCCCCTCTTCTTTGGCATAGACTCGGAGATGATTGCATCCCTGGGTGCAGTCCTCAATCCCTTTCCTACCCGCTCCAAGCTGGCGAATGCAAGTACAGATTCCCAGGTCCTAGAGAAGGCAAGCAAAAGTTTAAAGAATGCAGAAGTAAGATAACCAGAGCTGACGAAGATTTTCCTCTTACCTGTTTTGTCTGACAGATAACCGAACAGAACTTTTAGAATACTTGATAGACTATCTCTAATACCACCCACCAGACCTATAACCATGCCCGTGCCACCAAGAGACTTTATAAAGAATGGCAGTATTGGCATTATGGTCTCGCTACTCCAGTCATTCAAGAAACTTACCAGACCAAGCAAAAACACGTTTTTGCTGAAGCCTTTGTCTTTTTTCACTGTGACGCCAGTGGAGGTTGGTATTATGGGGGCTGGCATCCTTGGGAAACCTTTATCCTTTTTCATTGTGACACCCCTAGTGGTTTCTATAATCATCTACTGCAGCCTTTAGTGCTTTGGTTGCAAGCAGTGAGCAGTGCATCTTTACAGGTGGTAGGCCACCAAGCTCTTTTGCGATATCTGTGTCTTTTACTTTCAGCGCGCCTTTTAACTCCTTTCCCTTTATCATTCCAGTCAATACCGAGCTGGTTGCTATGGCTGCAGCACATCCATATGTAAGGAAGGAAACATCCTTTATTATTTCATTACCTTCATTATCTTTTTCTACTTTTATGTAGAGCTCCATCACATCTCCACAGGTAGGATTGCCCACTCTCCCAAACCCATCAGGGTTCTCCATCTTTCCATAGTTCCTAGGGTTTCTGAAATGTTCAATCACCTTATCTGTGTACATAACCTCCACCTAACCAAAACACTTATCGTCTATTGGTTTAACTTCTTTAGCAAGTGGCGAGAGCTCACGTAGCTCAGATACAACTTTCTTAACGTTCTCTAGGACATAATCCACTTGTTTCTCATCGTTTTGCTTTCCAAGAGTTAGCCTAAGCGAGCCATGAGCTTCTTCAGGTGTCAGGCCTATAGCTGTTAACACATGCGATGGCCGCAGCTCATGCGAAGAGCATGCAGAGCCAGTGCTTGCCGCGATGCCTTTTTCATCAAGCCTTAAAATTAAGGACTCTCCCTCTATATACTTGAAAGAGAAATTAATGTTGTTTGGCAATCGATTTTGCCTGGGGCCGTTTAACCAGGAGTCAGTTATCTCAGAAAGCCCTTCTATGAGACATGCCTGTAGCTTAGCTTGCCTTTCGCCCTCCTTTTGCATATCTTTTTCAGCAAGTTCAACAGCTTTTGCAAACCCAACGATTCCTGCAACGTTTTCTGTTCCAGAACGCATCTTACCTTCGTGACCTCCCCCATTAAGCAGAGCTTCCACTTTGGTCCCCTCCCTCAAGAGCGCCAAGCCAACACCCTTTGGGCCATATATCTTATGCGAAGACGCACTAAGGAAGTCAACATTTTCAAGGTTCAATGGGATTTTACCAAATGCCTGAACAGCATCCGTGTGGAATGGCACATCATGCTCATGTGCTATCTTGCCTAGCTCTTCTATTGGTTCTATCGTCCCAATTTCATTGTTTGCCGCCATTACAGAAACAAGGATAGTGTCATCTCGTATGGAATTCTCAAGTTCTTCTGCACTGACAAAACCTTCTTTATCGACTGGCAGGAAAGTTACATCAAAACCTTGTGACTTAAGCCAGTTGGCAGTGCTTATTACACTTGGATGCTCTATAGCAGTTGTGATTATGTGCTTTCCTTTCTTCAACGCGTAGAAAGCAGTTCCTTTCAGCACCATATTATTTGATTCCGTGCCGCCAGAAGTAAAGACTATCTCACTTGGTTTTACACCAAGAAACTTCGCAACCTTTGCTCTACTCTCTTCAAGAGCTTCCTTAGCCTCTCTTCCCCACTGATGTAGCGAGGAGGCATTGCCATATTTCTCAGAAAAAAATGGTTTCATGGCGTCAATTACCTTTGGGTCCACAGGAGTTGTAGCTGCATGATCCATATATATTTTCATTTTTATCACCTACTAAGCTAAAAGCGGGGCTAAAACCCGCATTAATATACCTCCAACCAGTATGGCAAACACTATCTCAAAAACTGCTATGTACAGTGCTTTCTTCCAGCCAAATTCTCTCTTCAGGGCAGCGATTGTTGCTATACAGGGTACATAAAGCATTGAGACCAGTGCAAGGGTAAACATCTGTAATTGTGTCAAAGCAGTTGCGAAGTTGGTTGTACCAAGAACAGATGCCAACATTACCAAGACTAACTCCTTCCGCAAGATGCCAAAGATAAGCAGTATTCCTGCTGCCTGTGGGAGTCCAAGCCACCCAACAGTTATAGGGGATATAACAGCTGAAAACTCCCCCAAAACACCAATCTGCCTGAGGAATTCAATCACAAAGCTGCTTGCTATTATCAAAGGGAACGCTATCTTTATGAATTCTTTAACACGTGCCCATGAGCTTCGTAGTGCTACTTTAATTGAAGGTAACCTGTATGGCGGCATCTCCATTATCAATCCCACAGGCTCGCCTGGCATAAATTTGTTCAGCAGTTTTCCGATAAGCAGGATTATGATGAAATCTATGATGTAAAGGGCTACCGCCCACTGGAATCCAAGAAATGCTGCTACAAGACCTAAAATTATAACTGTTCTGGCAGCACATGGAACCAAGGTCACAAGGAAGGCTGTTATAAACTTTTCTCTTGGCCGTTCCATTATTCTGCATCCAAGGCAGGCTGGAACATTACAGCCAAATCCCAGTACCATTGGTATGAATGCCTTTCCATGAAGCCCAATTTTGTGCATCAAGCTGTCTGTCAGGAATGCAACTCTGGCAAGGTAGCCTGAGTCTTCTACAAAAGAGAGTATGATATAAAACGGTATTATATATGGCAATACTATTGCCACACCAGCTATCAGCCCATCCACTGTGCTCCAAACCAAACTAAAAAGAAAGGGGTCTCTTATAGTATTTTTCAAGGGTTCCTGGATAACACTTAATAGGTTCACAAGCCAGTCAGAAAGCCAGCTGCCAAGATAAAATATAGTGAAAAGTGTTAGGCCCATAGCCAAAAACATTATGATATAGCCTGCAAACTTATTCGTGGTTATTTTATCCAGTTTATCTGATATCGTTTCTTTGTATTTTGACCTCTTGATTACCTTGCTGGTTATCCTGGCTGCGATGCTGTACCTTTCACTGGATATAACAACATTAGCCGGCTCCCCATGAATTTTCTCCAGCTCTCTTGAGTATTTTGAAACCAGCTTGAGAATAGATGGCTTTTTCTTCTCAACTATTCTAATGACTTCCTGGTCTCCCTCAAGCAATTTTATAGCAAACCATCTTGCTGGGAATGCCAAATCCATACCCGAAAGCTTTTTCTCGATTGAGGACACTCTCTCTTCAATCTCCTTGCCATATTGAATTGGTTTTGGTTTAGCGTGTCTGGTGGCAACCCTAATTGCTGCAGTCGCCATCTTTGAGATTCCTCGCCTCTTTATTGCAACTGTAGGTACAACAGGGATGCCAAGCTCTTTGCTTAGTTTTTTGTAATCTATCTCCATCCCTTTCATTTTGGCTTCGTCGTACATATTCAGGGCCATTACCATTGGGAATCCTAACTCAATCAGCTGCAAGGTAAGGAACAAGTTTCTCTCTAGAATGGTCGAGTCAACTACATTGATTATTGCGTCTGGCCTTTGCTCTGAGAGATAGTTTCGAGATATCAACTCCTCCATAGAAAAGGTTGAGAAAGAGTAAATCCCTGGCAAGTCAATCACATCAATATCTTTGTCCAAAAAGAAGAACGTGCCCTCTGCCTTTTCCACAGTTTTCCCCGGCCAGTTGCCTATGTGCTGGTGCATACCAGTCAATTCATTGAAAATCGCACTTTTTCCAACGTTGGCATTGCCAGCGAGAGCGAATTTCATACAATCTCTTCCACAAATATTTTAGACGCAAGCCCCCAACCAACCACAAGCTCAGAGTGCTTGACCTCCAGTCGTATCGGACCTTTAAATGGAGCATTTCCAAGGACCTTGATTTGTGTTCCAGGAAGCAAACCCATGTCTGACAACCTTTGCTTTGCAGTAACGCCACCGTGTATTTCTCTAACAATTGCTTTCTTGCCTTTCAAATGAGTTAAGGGAACAAGCACTAAAACACCTAAATTAACAGTGTTAACTTTAAATACAATTTGGTTTATAATCTTTTCTATGAAACCCTTCTGCGAGGAGGTAGGTCGTAAGACCTTACCAGCCATAAGGGCGCTAATAGCAAATGAGCTGGCAAAGAAAGGTTTAACCGGTAGAGAAATTTCAAAAGCTATGGGAGTAACACCGGCATCTGTTACCCATTACCTGCACAAATCGCGTGGCAAACTGTCAGTTAAGGACAAGATACCCAAGACATTAGTTGAAGATTTTGTTGATAAGCTTGCAAATGGCAAGCTGACAGATGAAGAAAGGGTGGAAGGCCTCTGCTCTATTTGCAAAACAATCAGAGGAGTTGCTAATTAATCGGTGGTAAAATGGTAGTGAAGAAAGAAGACATTATAAATGCCCTTGAAAATGTTATGGACCCAGAGATAGGATTGAATGTGGTTGACATGGGGTTAATATATGGCGTTTCTATTGATGGAAACAAAGTTGAGGTTAAAATGACTTTAACTACACCAGGGTGCCCATTGGCAGCTATGCTTGTGGATAAAGTAGGTGAGGCCGTTAGTAGTGTGCCTGGTGTGACTAAAACGGAGGTTAAGCTTGTGTGGGATCCGCCATGGACACCGGAGATGATGAAGAACCCTAAGGAGAAATGAGTAGGGATTAACTCAGTTATAAAAACCTTTAAATATATTTGAATGTAAAAATAATTTGGGTGTCGAGCAGTCTCAGGACAGGGGGGTAAGACGCCATTATAAAATTATGAAGCACCTCGTTGCCTTAAATACCCGTGCTCATGATTTTGGTGCTTATATGTCCTTGGACAATTCACACCTAGAGTGGGGTTAATCCCCACTCTTTAGTTCTTCATTGGTTATCTTAGTATCAAACCACATTTCAATATCTGAGGCTAATCCCCACTCTTTAGTTCTTTGAGCATTGCGGCTTAGCCTTAGGGGGTACTACCTCAGATTCAATACTTCTTCAATTCTTCATGCATTGCATCCTGGGAAAAGATTATAAACTAAAAAGGAGTATGCCTAACTATGAGAGAATACTTCCATGATATAATAAAGCCAGCAGTTAAAGCCTTCAAGCCAGGTGAGGTGGTATTGTCTTTCCTGTTAACCCTTGTCCCAATAGTGAATATATTCACAATCCCTGGTTATTTCTTTAACTCGGCTGGTTATATTGCCAAGGGAAAAAGTAGGTTGCCTAAAGTCCGCTTAAGCAAGGCATTCTATACAACACTTTATGTCTACGCTACTGTGTTCCTTCTAGGGATATTCGGCTGGCTCATTGTCATAGCAATAATGTCACCAGCCTGGCTTCTACTCTTGATTTCAAAGCAGATGGCTTTATCCAATCCAATAGTGTCCTTCTTAAACTTAGTTCATTCTTTGTCAAGCTTCACCGCTGTCTTTGTTTTTCTGTTTTTGATTTTTATCTTGCCAATAGTGCTGGTTAGGCTTACGATTTACAGGTACTTCTCAAGGATTCTTGATTTCAGGCATATCTTAAGGCTTGTACTGAGCAAGGAGTACATGATATCTTTTATTGTTGTGAGTTTAGTCTCATTATTGCTCCTGAGTACTGGTATGGTTGCATATGGGAAGGTGGCTACTTTTCTTGGAAGCACGCCATATGTGGACGTAAACGGTACTCCAGAGCTGGAGCAGGCCATATTAAACCCCATGGAAACACAATGGAACTACACTATCCTAAACCCAATGGAGAAAAAGTTTGACGTAGGCGCTTTTTCGTTTCTTTATTTCATCGATGCTACGTGCTTTTTTATAGTGATAGCTATTGCTTCAGTGCTTTTTGGCAGGAGCTTTTACATACTTGAAACCGAACATAAGATTGACCACATCCCAAAGCATGCAAAGAGTGAAATAAAGCCGTTAAAAACATCAGAGTTAGAATAACTCAGCTTTTGCCTTTAAGCCGTATCCTTAGCTTAGCTTTGTCATTACGGTTTATCCTTAAATTCTTGAGTGTTTTTATCCCAATCTTTTCACTTTCCTCTAGCAAGATGAATCTTGTTTCAGCAAGCACAGAGATGCAGTATAAGACAGTCCCAAGTGCTGAAAATGAGAATATAACCGTAAACACTTTAGCTGTATCTGTGGTTGGCCTGAGGTCCCCATACCCTATGGTCGCTAAAGTTACGCCAGTAAAATAGAAAGAGTCAATCAAGTTCCAATTCTCAAGATAGCTAAATGCAAACGTTCCAATACCAAGGAGAACTCCAAGCAGAGCTAATGCAGTAACTACCCGCTTCTTCCTAGTGTCCTTCTCCCGAACCATACCAAGATCCCACAGCCATTACGTCAATGAAGTTTAAATTAGTTGCGATTCCGTAGGATCACAATGGTGTGGACATCATCATTTTACTTTCTTTGGTTTTTGCGAATCTGATACCATAGTAAATAAAATCACTGCTGCAAGGCTAGTAGAGGCAAAAAATATTGTGATGCCAGAACCAAAAAACATAGATTGCCACCAGTTGAAATCATTAAAAAAAGCCATCAAAGCAACAGTTGAGAACACTAAAGCTGAAGATACGCCTACCCAGAATTTAGCCTCTTCTGGTATCACAAGCTGTTCCATAATTACTAAAAGGTAAAATGCATTAAATAAGTTTTGGTATCAGCCCACTACAACTCCATCATCCTATCCAAGGCTCTCTTAGCCTTATTTACAACATCTTCATCTAAAGTTACCTCATATTGACCTGTCTTTAGTGAGGAAAGGATATCTTCGAGGGTTATTGCCTTCATCCCAGTGCATGTTCCACCGATAGGGTAAAATTCTTTCTCCGGCACTTCCATCCTCAATCTATTTACCATGCCTTCTTCTGTAGCTATTATGAACTCTTTAGCAGGGTTATCCTTGGCATAGTCAATCATGCCACCTGTGCTACAAACGTGGTCAGCTAAGTCTAATACAGCAATCTTACACTCAGGATGTGCTATGACTTTCGCGTCTGGATGTAACCTCTTTGCATCCTTCAAGGCATCAGGGGATATATGTGCATGCACATTGCAGAACCCTGGCCACTTTATAATCTCTTTATCTGAATTCTTTTCAACCCAACTTGCAAGATGCTCGTCGGGGACAAATAGAATCTGTTTAGCTGGGAGCGAATTAACCACTTTTATGGCGTTGGCTGAAGTACAGCAAATGTCGCTTTCGGCCTTAACTTCAGCTGATGTATTTACATATGAAACTATTGTTGCTTCTGGAAACTGCTTTTTCTTCTCCCGTAACGCGCTTGCAGTCGCCATTGCAGCCATTGGGCATTTAGCTGAGAGTTTTGGTATAAGGACTTTTTTCTCTGGATTTAGTATCTTTGCTGACTCGGCCATGAAGTCCACACCACAAAACACGATTGTATCAGCATCAGTCTTTGCAGCAGCCTTGGCCAGCTCCAAAGAGTCACCAATTATATCAGCTACTTGATAGATTTCTGGTCTTTGATAGTTATGGACAAGGCATATAGCATTCTTCTCCGATTTAAGCTTCTTTATTTCGTTTATGATTTTACCAAAATCCATACAGAAGATTTAGATTTTCCTGTTTAATTAGTTATCCTTCCTCAAAATAAAAGTCATAACGTCCAATCATCTGAAGAATCCGTCTTTTCCTCTGGCTTTTTTGATATGCTATTGTCCAGAGATTGTAGGTCATCAAATAAGTCATTAGACTGCAATGTTTTCTCTTGGGTCGTAGCTTCCGGTGTAACTGGTTCATTGGTAGTTTCAGTTATGGGCTTCTCTACTTTTGCTACATCTTTTATCTGGCTTATGTCCACAGCCATTTTAACGACTTCGGTTGCTGTTTTACCTATCAGCACTGTGACAGGTTCTTTTCCCTCTCCACCAAAAGAACAAGCAACATCAGGAACTCTTCCGTAGGATAAGCTGACCATTTGCTCGGCAAGCCATTGCATAGACTGGTTTTCTGATTGCTTAACCTCCGCAGGCTCTTTGGACCTGTCTATAATTACCATCAGTAAGCCTTTAATTTCGCAGTAGTCTGATAAAAGCTTTTGTAACCCTTTGCTGTATTTTATATCCATAGCAGCTCTTTTCGATGGATCTGTCTTCATTAGTGATATTATCAGTCTGGCTAGGTGGTTTGATGCCCCCAAACCAGGATAACCGCATGCCCGCGGTTTGCCATCTACAACAGTTATCCTACCCTTAATGGCCGCAACTTCATCAGGAGTCACCGCAAGTGGGAGAGCATAGGCAACATTGGTCCTTATTTCAGGTATTAGGTGGGAAACACTCTCTTCTTTTTCTAGCATACCCACTGCCTGCACAAGATTCCCTAAGACAGCATCTTTGTCGTCCATGGATAGAAATTAAGGTCACTCTTTATTTAAACTTTTCCAATAGCTCTTTCAAAGAATCGATGAACACTAAACTCTTGCCTTCAAAGCCAGCAAATGACTTTTTTGGTATTATATATTTCCCATTTACTTTCCTTCTGACTACCACAACTTGGGTGCCTTTTGACAACCCTGCCAGGGCGTCTGAGGGCATGTCCCCAACCAAAAGGCACTCATTTGGCTTGATGCCTTTCGCCTTAAGCTTATCCAACAAAAGCTGCAGCCTTTGTGACCTATCACGCGAATCCTCTCGCCCATAAATCAATTCTGTATCAAAGTAATCTATCAAGCCCTCTGTGCTAAGTCTTGAAAGCAATCTATTCTTATTTGAGAAAGAGCTAACTGAGAGTATGAGGCCTTTTTCGTTTAAATGCTCCAATGACGGCTTAACATCACTATAAAATGTGGAATGGTATCCCTCTTCATCTTCGGCTGCTTCTATCTTTTTCCTTAAACCCAGCAGTTCTTTATTGCTTAACTTTATTCCCGCGCGTTCATGCGCTTCTTTAATAAAGCTGTCCCAATTCATACGTTTCCAGAACCCAGACAAGGTGAACTCTTTTTTCCATTGCTCCAGCCCGTTTCTCCCAAGTTTTGAATGCTTCTCCATGCCTTTGATAATCCCCCTATGCAGATGCTCGTAGCTGTCAACGAGAGTCCCATCAAAATCAAATATCACAGCCCTTACAGGCCTGGAACCAAACTTCTCTGGCATAGGATATTTCTTGTTGGTGTTGTATAAAAACAGCCATCATTCTCTGCGCTTTGTTGGAATGCAACTAAAAGTTAGTTGATGGTACTGCATTGAATACCCATCATTACCTCCACAAGGTTTGAATACAACTAAAAGAAGGATGGGCACACTTGCTCAATCTAACATAGTTTTTCCACTATGTCCTCTAGCTCATCATTAATATTTGTGTTCAACCCATTCTCGAATATGTCATTGTAGTTGCCTTTAAGCTCGCTCCTTGAGCGGAAGCTCTTTTTGGACACAACCTTCATCCTTAATGTTTCACAGAACCATTTTGCAACATGGTCCCTGCAGGCATCTATAAACTCTTGGTCTGTCCCAACTGTGATTACCACTGCTTTTTTCTTGGATAAATCAGGTTCCTTTGTAAAGTAATATGAGGTATATAACACACTGCACTTGTCAATGAAGTCCTTGAATAATCCAGGTGGCATCGCGAAATAATTCGGGGAAACGAAAACATACCCATCAGCTTCAATCATTTTTTGTATAATCTCGTTCATGTCATCATTGTGTCTGCACTTTAAGTGCTTGTTGCAGTACTCAACACAACCCTCACATCTTTGGATGTTTTTCTTCCTCAACAAGATTATCTCGTTTTCCACACCCTTCTGCTCAAACATCCCTTTCAATCTGTCTGCAATTGCCTCCGAGTTACCCTTTCTTGGGCTACCACAGATGGTCAGTACCTTCATATTGCTCACTTAAATTCTTGGCGACAAGGAATTAAATATCTTTTGGGTAAACCGAAAAGTTAATGAATAAATCCCAACCAAACAGTTAATCATGAAGATATTGGTAGGTACTGGCGGCGCGCCAATTAGCTCGAGGGAGCGAAACAATTTCTCTGGTGTTGAAAGAATAAGGGAACTCGGCTTGGATGCTATGGAGGTAGAGTTCACCTATGGTGTCCGTATGGGCAAGGAAACAGCAGAGCAGCTCGGTGAGCACGCCAGGAAATTTAATGTGAGCCTAAGCGTGCATGGCCCTTACTATATCAACCTGAACTCAAAAGAAGCTAAAAAAATAAAAGACAGCGAGCAGCGAATTCTTGACACTGCAGAGAAGGCCCATCTATTTGGCGGTGACAAGGTTGTATTCCATCCCGGCTTTTATTCTGGGA
>JAGHAM010000034.1 GCA_021161465.1 Candidatus Iainarchaeum sp.
ATTACACACCCACCGAGCCCAGCCCCGCTTATCTTAGAACCTATCGCTCCTGATTTTAGTGCAGCTTCTATCAAACGCTCGTTTGCAGGATGGCTCATTTTTATGTTCCTGTAAAACTCCTGGAACTCATTCATTAACTGGCCTACTCTTTTTATGTTGCCACCCTCGATAGCCGTTCTAGCGTCTTTTGCTATCTTCCCTGCTTCTTCAAAATATCCCTCGTACTCGTCGTGGTTCTTTTCCCATGCAGCGTGAACTGCAGTCAAGGCATCTCTCGTGCTTGAACGAATGCCAGTATTTGCTATTAGTATGTCCAGCGGTTTTCCAGCATGTATCTGCTCTATTTTGCCTTTTAGGAAGTAGATTGGCTTCTCATGCGAAATTACAGTATTGTCAATCCCGCTTGGGTGCGCGTGGAGCAGCTGCTCTGTCTTGTAGTCTATTTGGCTTATCTCATCCTGCGTGAGTTTCTTGTTAAAATAACTGGTGACAGCTTTTATTGTTGCCACCCCGACAGCAGCTCCGCTTCCCATACCAGATGCAACCGGAACCTGTGAATCAATAGTAAGTTCAAAAGCCTTGTTTTCCTTAGTCTTCTCTATACCGAGATATTCAAGAGTGTTGTCCACAGTAAGCTCAATGGCTTCCTTAGCTTTCTTTCGGTCAACCTTGTTTTTCAGGACTATGTTGAATGCATGTGATGGACCCGCAGTCACTCTGGCTTTGACTCCAAACACAGGTGCAGCTATGGCTGGCTGGCCATAAACCACAGAGTGTTCGCCAAATAAGACTATCTTCCCCGGGGCTTCTCCTACTACCATGAGTTTGAGTTTATGAGGTTTAGTATAAAAAAAGTTAGCATTAGATTGCCATCAGACAAAAACTATTGAGGAGTAGCCAACAACTAGGTCGTCCCCAGTAACATCTCCGGATGTGGAGTAATTTAGTAGGACGCCCTCTATGCACTGCTTGTGTTTGGCGAATATCATTGATGCAGCAATAGGTCCTGGACCGCACACACTCACATTCCTCTTCAATACTCTTTCGTAGAATTCTTCTTCGTCTAGTTCCAGTATTGATTTTATTACATAATGGTCGTTTTCCTCGGCAACTGCTCTTGGCACATAATGGGAAAAATCACTGGAGGCGATTACCGCACAATTCAGACTGGACAAGGCTTCCCCAAGCATCTGCGCCGCCTCAAGACTCTGGTCGCCCATTATTATAGGAACTATCTTAAAGTCTTTGTTTGGGTGAGCATACTGGAGGAATGGCACCTGGACTTCAATTGAATGCTCGAAGGTATGGACCCTTTCGCTTATACCAACTACATCCCCAAGCGCTGCAACTGCTTCCTCGTCTATATCTACACTCCCAAGAGGAGTCTCCCAGCTACCACGTGGGTATGCTATGTTCCCTCCCATAGCTGCTCCAGTGTGGTCAGGACCCAAGATAACATAAGTGTCTGCATCCTCAATCGCTGAGTGGGTAAAAGCAGCAGTTTTACCAGAGTAAATATAGCCTGCATGTGGAGAGACACCAGATATACCTCTGACTTTCGGCTTTAATCCACTGAAAAAAGCAGACAACATGTTGTTTAATTCTGTCCTTTCCTTTGGGTAAAATTGTCCAGCAACTGCAGGCTCTCTTACCATTTAACTTGCCTCAAAGTCTTCAATCTTTTCCTTAAAATCGCTCCTCTTTTTAATAATCCCATTTAACAGCTGGAGCTCTCTCGTGAGCAGCCAGTAAGCAAGAGCTAAAGCCTTTTTGCCCTTGTTGTTTAGCGGAACGCAAACGTCCACATCAGTTAGCAGGTTGTTAGTGTCACAAAGTGCGATAACAGGAATCCTGACTTTTCCGGCCTCGTTTATGGCTTGTTTGTCTACACCAGGGTCTGAAACTAACAAGACATCAGGTTCTACAAAATTTGGGCTTCTGGGGTTAGTCAGAGTGCCCGGTACGAACCTTTTGACAGAAACCATCGCACCAATGCTTGCAGCGAATTTCTTTGCAGGTTTTCTTGCGTAGACCCTACCAGCCACAACGAGTATTTTGCCAGGTTCATAGTTTGACAGGAAGTTGGCAGCTAGCTGGATACGCTTGTCTATTGTTTGTATGTCCAGCACATGAAGGCCGTCCTGCCTTGTCTTGTATATGTATGGTTTCATGTCCCCAGTTTTGTACTGGGAACCTATGTGTATCCCTGCCTTTAGATATGTTTCTATAGGAACTAGCAAATTCTCCTCGTCTTCCTTCGTTTCCTTTGCTTTTACCATCTTGGTCACCTGAATCATAAGTGGTGGGGCCGTCGAGATTCTCATGCCGTGGCGGATTGCGTAACAATCCCCTACGGGGGTGTTGAAACCCCTATTTGAACTCGAGTTCCTGGGGGCTCTCTCTGTCGAAGAGACCACACCAGCACCCCACTCCAGTTTTTGGGTTCTCCCAAAAAAAGCTGGGAGGATTTTTTGTGATCCCGGCGTAGTGCGGGAACCAGCCCAAGCTACCCTACGGCCCCTTTTAGTATCCTTTTATGTCATCCACCACATTTACATGGCTTATGAGCATCCTTCTGCAACAGTACCTCTTCAATCCCAAATCATCTAATATTTTCTCTGGGTCTTCTCCTGCTTTGACTCTCTTATCAAAGTCTTCCCACAGGTTTCCTATCAACCTTCCACAGGTAAAACATCTTACAGGTACTTCCATAATCTCACCTATAACTTTTCTGGTATTTGGCCCTGGCACCTTTTCTTAGATACTTTTTAGGTTCTTTCTTTCTCACATCGTCGACAAGCAAGTTCCTGTCATAACTGAGGAATGCTTGTTTCAGCTTGTCACTTTCTGTTATGCCAACTAATGCTTTTGCAACAGCAGTCTGTGCTGCTCCAGCCTGCCCGGCTATGCCGCCACCAGATATGTTAACATCAATGTCAAATTTAGATCTCCCGCCAAGAACATCATCTGCAATCCTAATTGGTATTAATGCGGTCTCCCTCACCAACTCATTTTCATAGAGCTCAGCAGGTTTTCCGTTTATTTTGTATGAGAAGCTTTCTGCTGGTCTTATCCTAGCTCTTGCTACTGCCTTTTTTTTCTTAGCCTTTGTCACAACTACTTTACCTTTAGCTTTCATACTTTATCCCTTCCACCCTAAGTAAGCACATAGTTCATCCAACGTAGTGTAAGAGCATCTTGGAGGTTTGATCTGATGCCTTTCAGCCTTTCCATCAAATTCTGAAGGCGTTCCAATGAATACTTTTAAGTTTGTAAGTGCATTCTTGCCTCTTTTCGTTGTGTACCCGACCATCCCCCTAACAGCTCGTTTGAAAAGCTTGTCCGGTGTCTTTGGGAATTTTGGGCCTTTTTTCGGGTTTGCCCTATCACTCCTGTCAATGCGCTGCTTGTATTTTGAATAAATATCCTCTTTTCGACCAGTTATAACTGCCTTCTCTGCGTTGACTACGATGACTTTCTCACCCTTAACAAGTTGTTTTGCTATCTGTGAGGCAAGCCTGCCAAGCACCGCTCCGTCTGCATCTATTACTTTCATTTCATCAACCTTGCTTTTGATTTTTTTGCTTCTTCAAGGGTTATTATCTTGCCACCAGCTTTAACTATCTTTTCTTTAGCGCTCTCTGAGAATGCTTTCGCAGCGATTTTAATGGGGTGCTCAAGAACACCATCCCCTAAAACTTTTCCAGGTACAACTATGACCTCACCTTTTTTGGTGTGCTTGTTTATCTCCCAGATGTTTACTTCAACTTTTCCCATTTCTTCACCTGTTACTATAATAATGCGGGGGACGAGATTCTCAACCCACAGCCATCTGCAGGTTTAGAAAGGGTGCAACCCTTCTTTTTGAACTCGCGCAGGCACTAAGCCACAAGGCCCTCAACCTTGCTCGTTTGGCCACACTATACGATAGGTATAGCTTTTGACCGCTCCGACACCCCCGCACGTTTACATTCTGTTTTCATTTGTTTTTAATTTTTGCTGCACCAAGCTCCTCCTTCATGATTTTATTCCTGTTCCTGATGATTTCAAGCGCTTTCTCTAGGGTCTCCATCGCGCTGAGGGAACCATTTGTTTCAAGTTTGAACACAAATGAAGTCCTGTCTTGACTTATCTTTAGATGTTTTGATTCGTCAACACAGTGCATGCACATGGTGCACTCCCATGGCTTTTCTAGGACAAGTGTGCCTTTTTTCAACCCTAGTGCCTTCTTTGGGCAAATCTTGACTAGTTCTTTGGCATTCTCTATCTTGCCATCGACTTCGAGCACGGGGAGCATTTTATATGATGCATTCCCTGCTTGCCATTTAACGTGATTTTCACCTTTTCCTAGTATGGCCTTTGCTTCCAATCTTAGTCTCTGGCCATCCAGTAACTCCACTATTGGTATCTTCCCGCTAACTGGCTTTACCTTTGGGTCGTTTGTGTGTAATGCAGAGGAATAAACCATCTTAGGTCCAATTTCATCTATGGTTAGGGTAACACTGCTAGTGTGACTCTCTTCTTTTCCGTCTTTTGGTATCCTATACATCTTTAAGTCAGTTGTTAGGGGTATTAATGCCAACCTGTGTGCTAAGTACTCATCAAATAAAGGAGATGTGTTTTCATAGAATATCACTTCATCTATTGCCATGACTGGAACTTCAGCAAGAACGGTCCTCCTTAAAGCATTAACAAAAGCAGGTTCTGTCCCAGTTAACAAAAGCTCTAAGTAGTTTTTCTCCTGCTTTAACAGCTTAATCTTTAACTTATTGGACTTCACACTCTCCTCCCCCTTTTGCCTCCTTTGGGTCTTGTACCATCATGTGGTATTGGTGTGACATCCTCTATTCTTCCTATTTCTAATCCAGCTCTGGTCAGTGCCCGTATGGATGCCTGTGCACCAGCACCAGGTTGTTTTGATTTGATTCCTCCTGGAGCCCTTATTTTAACATGTACACCCGTTATCCCTTTAGATATTGCCTCTTCTGCAGCCCTTTGGGCTGCAGCCATTGCAGCGTAGGGGGAACTTTGCTTACTATCTGTTTCTGTAACCATGCCACCCGAGCATTTAGAGATGGTTTCAGCACCAGTTAAATCTGTTATCGTTATTATGGTGTTATTTGAGGAGGCATAAATATGGGCAACGCCCCACTTCCTATCTTTCATTGTGTCTCCCCTCCTGCCTTAGGGATTTTTGGTTTAGTTTCCACTTCAGTAACAGGGACTGCAACTTTTTTCTCTTCTATAGAAGGTGCTTTGCCGTAATAACCTATCTGGCCCTCCTCTTCCACCTTTACGATGTAGCCAGGAACTGTTACTTTTCTTCCGTTTATCGCTATATGTCCGTGCGTTATAAATTGCCTTGCTTGCTTTATACTTCTGGCGAGGCCTTTTCTATATGCAATTGTCTGTAAGCGCCTCTCAAGTAGGTCTTTAACATCAAGGGCTAAGACTTCATCAAGTCCTCCCTCTTTTACTAACCCAATCCTTTTTAGGTTGTCCATGAGTATTTGCTCTCGTCTGACCCTGTTTTCAGTCCTATCTGCCTGTATGGCTCTAGCCTGGGCTCTAAAGTTCCTGACTTTACTCTTGACCTTCCAAACTTCCTTTTTGTTCTTTAATCCATATTCATTGAGAAGCTTGTTCTCTTCCTCAATCCTGCCTTTTTCAAAAGGATGTCCAGGGGTTGAGTATTTTTTCTTTAATTTCCTTGGATGCCCCATCTAATTACCTCTTTTGAGCTTTCTTCATCCTGGCAGTCTTCTTAACTCCGACAGTTGCTCCTTTCCTGCCTGATGTCCGTGTTCTTTGCCCTCTGACAGATAACCCTACCTGGTGCCTTATGCCCTTGTAACTTCTGGTTTTCTTCTCTATTGTAATGTCCTCTTTAACCTTGAAGTCGAGTTCGTGGCCAGTTAAATGGATATCTTTTCCTGTTTCTCTAGATTTTCTCCTGTTTAACATGAAGCTGGGTATGCCATATTTTGATGGGTCTGCTATTATGTCCGAAAGCACTTTGATTTGTTCTTCGGTTAGTTCCCCTAACTTGGTTTGCTCAGCTACTTTGAACTTCTCACCAAATTTCCTTGCAATGGCGTTTGCAAATGAAAAGCTTATTCCCTTAACGCCAGTTAATGCTCTTGCTATAGGATAGCTACCATTAAGGTCTTTATCTGCTATCCTAACTATGTGTTCCATATACTCTGGTTTCTTTTTCTCTCCAGACATGTAATCATCACGCTACTTTTTGGGCATATACTCTCAGAAGCAGACGTTCCGAGGTCAGTGCCACTAGGGCTCGCCCGTGCGTATTATTTTGCATTAACTCCTTTATAAATGCTTTTGGTTTTTCTTCTCATACCTGTCTTTTAGCTTCTCAGCTAGTCTCCCGTCCTGTATTATTATTGGCCCCCTGTAGCCGCAGTTCTTGCACTCATAGTAATTAGCGGTTGTCCCAAGTATTCCATAAATCAACTCAGTAGAGCCACAAACTGGACAAAACTTTTTTTCTTTTTCCATTTTTCAGACCTGCTTTAAACAAAGAGCGCGGAGGGTGGGATTTTCCAACCCAAGCGGATTGCATAGCAATCCTTGCAGGTTTAGAGGTTCGTTCTCGACCATAGGTCCAGAACGTGTGCAACCCTTCTGGTGCATTTTGTGCACCCATTCTCCCTGCGTATCGGGTGGCCTTGTGCCACCCCTGCAGGTTTAGAAAGGGTGCAACCCTTCTGGTGCAACCAATCTTCCTACAATCGGGATACGGATGATATTCCATCCCCTGCAGGTTTAGAAAGGGTGCAACCCTTCTGGTGCAACCAATCTTTTTGAACCCACGCGGGCTTGC
>JAGHAM010000023.1 GCA_021161465.1 Candidatus Iainarchaeum sp.
AAGGATAACTGCACTAGATATGGTGAAGAATGGAACCTAACTTGTAGTGGGGAGATATCCAAAAACAGCACTGAGACAGATGTGAGTATGGGACTAATTAAAAAATGTCCATGCAAACCAGATGCACCAACAGGGAACAGCAAGATTGAGAAGTGCCCGCAATGTAGGTGCGAAAGTGGTATGTGTGGGTCCTATGCCAAAATGATAGAGGAGGAGAGCGCAAATATTGAAATAGAAAAAATAGGAACCACGCTAAGAGAACCTAATGTTTTAATGATTAACGCATACCTTAGGAACCATGGAAAAGAAACAAGTAAGTACAAAGTGAGATATGCTCTCAAGGAGCCTAACACGGGAGTAGTATTATTTTCAGGTATCACACAAGGCCTCTCCTTAGATAGCGGGTCAACTGAAATCTCCAACTGGACATGGAACAATATTGCCCCAGGGGAGTATCTTGTTGAGGTAGATGTAGGTAAGGAGAACAAAAGCGTTCCTGTCTATGTAGGTTCCTTCGGTGCAAATTTCCCACTAACAAATACTATATACCCACTGATTATCCTTGTTATGGGTTTACTCCTTGCATATTACGTGTGGAAAGGAATGAAGAATAAGAAAGGAGGCCTAACTATCGTGCTGCTTACTGTCCTACTAGCCTCAGTGGTGTTATTGATTAATTCTCCTGCCATCTCTAACACCACAAGCACAGGTGAACAAAAGTACGTTAATTTATGCTCCTTAGAGACTCAGCAAGATTCCGAAATATTATACGGAGATACATTCCTATTATGTGATGGTCAAAGTGCTAGACTACCTGGACTAAATGTGAAACTGATTGGAATTGGAGCACATCCAAAGATAGAGACTATGGAGGATGGGGTGAACCACACCAAAGTGATGGTAAGTGATGCAGTTAAAATAAACTTCAGGAATTACACCCTAATCAAAACATTCGCTAATGGCATAATACTGAATATAGAGGACTTAAGGACAGATATTATGCCCAGCACCAATGGGGAATTCTCAGTTAAGGAATTTTCACCTGTGAGATTGCATAACACAAGAATCAGCCTAATGGTTTATAGGGATCTAGATAATAAAGCGCATGTGGCCGTTGTTTTTGGAGATGCCGTCGATGTAAAAGAATTGAAACAGGGATTAGAGATGCATTTATCATCAGCAGGTAAGTGGGTAGCACTCTCATACTTAGGCGAAAAGAAGGGTATGCATACCTTTAGACTTTATAGGGGTGATCAAGAGTGAGAGCATCCACGATATTTGTTATAATATGTTTGGCAAGTCTTGTTGTATTGTTGCCTCCCCTAGCCCATTCAGCAACACTGTGTTGTGATGGCACCAACTGCCATCCATGTGATATTGATGATGTCTCCATTTCTATTGAGGAAGGGGGAGGATCCACATGTACTTCGGATGGCGGCGCGTGTTCAGCTGGTGGTGACTGTTGCTCTGGAACCTGCAATGTTAGGTGTTGTACATCTTCCTGTTCTAATACTCAAGATGGTTGGTATGCAACATCAAGTTGGCAGTGTGATGGGGACTGTCAAAGGTGTAGAAACGAAGAGTACAGAAACTATTATTGCAGTTCGTCAGGAAGTTGTACTTATAGCGTAACAAACACCAGAACAAATTGTGAGAACTGCTCCTTTGGTAGTGTTTGTTCAGCGGGTGTGTGCGACACACAGGCTAGCTGTTACGGTCCATGGAGTTGTGCTGACTCATGCACCAAATCAAGATTAGTTATGCAATGTGATGGAGAGGGCAACTGCGGAGCCAAAGCTGTTGTACACCAGGAAGCTTGTGATGTGGGGTATCGCTGTAGCAGTGGTTCTTGCATTAACACAGGATATTGTGGATACAGTGCGTACAATAGATGCACAAATGACAGGTATGCTGTAAGGGATGCTTATAGGTGTGCTGCTGACGCAACTTGCACATATGATGTAGGAGATGACACTACCGATTGCGGCGCTACCTCTCAAACCTGTGATAATATATGTAGAGTAAAAAATACATACACATGTTCAGGAGGAACATGCGGTACATATACTTCTTACACGAACTGCGCCTCAAACCAATATTGTAGTAGTGGTTCCTGTACCACAGGCGCATGCGCAAGCGACTCTTGTGGGGTTAATACACTGAGTGTCAACTATGGATGTTCGAGTGGCAACTGTGTTGCAGGAGCCACATATACTTGTTCAAGTAGTTCACACACAAACTGCCAGAGTGTGAGCTGTGGCGGGAGCACACGTTACTGCACTTATGATGGCTCAAGCTGGGCTTGGAGGACTACAAAACCAAGCGAAAGTTATTCGGCTGGGAATTGTAATGATGGCATAGATAATGATTGTGATGGTAAAACAGATACAGACCCAGAATGTTGCACTCCCGATGGTAGTAGCTGTTCCACTGACTCGGATTGCTGCAGTGGAAAGTGTGATGATGACACTGGTAAATGTTTTTCATGCAGCTCCTGCTCTGGCTATAGCAGATGTTCAAACCAAGAAACAAATGAGTGTGATTCAAAGTGTGGTGCGTCTTCGGCTTGTGATGATATTGCTGTAGATACTTGCCCATCCCAAGGGTATATCTGTGCTGATTGTATTTACACGGATAGAGATAATGCACAAGCGTACTGTGAGGACGGCACTGGATGTACTGCTTATACTTGGGTGAGTGCGTTTACATCGAACAAATGCTGTGGAGATGATGGGGCAACTGACGACAATTCTGCCGAAAGTGGTGGAACATGCTACTACTGCAAAGATGGTGTTTATGGTTCAGCAAGCTGTAGTCAAGGTAGCAGTTCCTGTAGCGATGATGGGTACTTAGTTGGCACTACATGTTATTATGATGAAGCTTGTACATCTGGTGGGTATGTAGCTCCAAGGACCTGTAGCGTGGCAGACGTCTGTGGTACAACTACACTAACAACAGGAAAGACCTGTAGTGCAAGCGGTTGCACTACAGGTACAACACACACCTGTTCAAGTAGTTCACATACAAATGGTGAAAGCCAAACCTGTGGTGGAACTACCTACCATTGTACATATGAGAATTCGACTTGGGCTTGGAGAACGTCTACACCTCCTGAGACATGTAATGATGGTGTAGATAATGACTTGGATGGTAAAACAGATTGCGACGATACAGATTGTGAACTTGACCCCACCTGTTGCCGAACTGAAGGAGGCACGTGTGTTAATGATTCCTATTGTTGCGAAAACTACTATTGCGACACAAATGACAACGGAACCTGTTTTGCCTGCACTCTGTGTTCAGGAGTCAACAAGTGCTCCAACTATGAAACTAATGAGTGTGAGTCACAGTGTGGTGCAAGCGTGGAATGTGATGATAAACAAGTGGACTCTGCGTGGAATGACAATACTACTTGTTATACTTGCAAGGATTGCACATACGGCAATGACACGGACGTAGGCGATGGCTTATGTGACTGTTCGTCCGGAACCTGCGGACAGGGGTACTGCTTTAATGAAACCAGCAAGGCCTGTTATTATAAGCCAGGTGGTGGCAGCCTAAAATGCGATGAAAATGGCTGGGATAATTATGATTCGCCACCAGGTATCAATGAGTATGATGACCAGGCAGTATACTGTCCTGACTTCTGCATAAACGATAGTGATGGAGGAACCTGCACGCAAACCACTCACAACCCAGCACAAAACGAAACCTGCTACTGGAACAGCAACTGCAGCACTGATGGTTGTTCACTAACATCCTCTGGTACACTACGAGAAGATTACTGTGATATTTGCAATTCCACTGGTAATTACTCAACTGTCGAATTCTGTCCATCTCCTGGAGGAGTATATGGTAGTGTGGATGGTGCCCCAGCCGGAGGGAACGGGAGTGATTATTGTTTCTCAGGAACACAATCCTGCTCCGGAACCAACTGTACCTTAACGAAGCAAACCCTTGTTGATTACGCTAATTCAACAGACAATCCGTGCACAGAACCAGGCAACTGGACTTACAATGAAACTAGTGGGAAATACACCTGCAATGTGGAGAACAACTATTACGATGCCGCTTGCTCCGCAAGTGGCTGGAGCATAGTGTCATACAGAGAGAACACGGCACCAACAGTTATTAGTATTGAAATTAACCCATCACTACCAACTCGAACAGACACCCTAATATGTAGTTTCACTGCAAAAGATGCTGAATCTGTGAATCTAACTGCTCATGTAAGCTGGTACAAGGAGGGTGCATTACAATCTAGCCTAAATGAAACTGTTGCTTGCATGAACGGCACAAGAGGAAGTGCTAGTATAAGCCACACCACAGCAAACATAGTGGGTGGAGAAACATGGACTTGCTCTGTAGTCGTATCAGATGACATGGGTAAAACCAGCAGTGCTGCGAATGCCTCAAAGTACGTGCTGAAGGACATAGCAGTTCTCTACCGTGATGGAACATACGATGACTGGTACTGGAGCGACCTGTTTGACGGCGACTGGTGGGATGGATTAGTCTCCAATGGAGAAAAGATGTGTAAAGCAGGCGGTATGTGGCAGATGATGGATAATTGTTACTTTTATGGTGGCTGTGGTGGAATACCAGAAAGGAGGTATCTATACTACTTCTCAATACCTGTCAATCCTAACAAAATGTTGGATAGGATGAAATTAACACCACCAGATGATGGAACGAACTATCAGATAACAGCAGTCACCGCTGAAAAGGAGCCAGGCACATCACCATAAGTTAGGGAGTGTTCCAGTGAAACTAGAAAACCCCGAGGTTGTTTCATCTACCTTAGGACGAGCAAAGGGGTTAATGTTTAGAAAGAAGTTCAATGGGGCAATAGTCCTGGCTCTCCCAAGGAGTACCAGGATAAACGCAAGCATACACACATTTTTTATGAGATTTCCAATAGACGTACTCTTCCTCGATGAAGAAAAGCGCGTCGTAGACAAATCCTTGAACATTAAGCCATGGACCATTAACAAAACTCCAAAGAAGGCAGCGAAGTACGTAGTTGAACTTCCAGCTGGAAAAGCCAGGGATGTAAAAATCGGGGAAAAAGTTGAGTGGTAGGAAGGTTCTTCTTCATGTAAGCAAGGTTGCGCTTTCTGAGTATCCACAGAATTGACTGCATCGCCAATAAATTTTTATTTCTAAACTGAGCAATGATAAAGGGGGGGAGGAAATGGAAGTATACCTAGACACAAATGTATATTTAGACTATTTCTTGGACAGAGAAGACAAACTTGTTCCATGGAATGAATTTGCCTTCAGCCTGCTTAGAAAGACTCGTGAGTGCGAATTTACCATACTGGTTTCAGATGTTGTAATCAGAGAGCTGGCCAAGGTCATGGCCATGAGCGATGGGAAGGTTGAGATGGAGTTGTCTGAGGTTCTTGGTTGTAAAATGGTGAAGGTATCCAGTTCAAGGAAACAAAGAGAGGAAGCAGCTGTAATATCTGCGAAATACAAAATTCCCGCAGCTGACGTGCTTCATTCACTCATAGCGTTAGAACATGGGGTTGCCATCGTTACAAGGGACAAACACTTTGAAAGGCTAAGGGGGATTCTTAGTGGTTTAGAAATGTATAACCCAAGAGAGGTTTAAAGATAATCAAATATATTCTCGCGTATGTGCTCTATTTCAGCATTTGATGGAGATTTCTGCTTTTTCCATGACCCTTTCTTTTCGACAAGCTTCCTAAGAGTCTCATGCCTCTCCTTCCGCTCGAGATACTCCCTGATTGCCTCTCTTATGAAATCAGAAACAGAGACAAAGGAGCCATGGCTCACAGCCTCTTTTACCTCCCTCATAGTTTCATCCGCTAACCGGACATGAACTAGTTTTGCCATATACTGTTTGTAACACAAAATGTATATATAACTTTCTCCATAATTTTCAGGGGGAGAGGAGATGAAGCTAGTTGTCGACAACTGCGTAGAGTGCGGCGCGTGCGTGGACGCTTGCCCATACGCACTATCCACTAAAATCCTGAACTGTACCCAGTGCAATGCATGCGTTGAAACCTGCCCAAAGAACGCGTTTTATGAGGTTATGCCTGGAATTTACAGCATTGACAAGAACATATGTGATGGCTGTGGCCAATGTTTCTGCCCATATGATGCCCTAGAGATTAAAGGTTACGCACGGAAGTGTGACCTTTGTGGAGGAAATCCTAAATGCACGAGAGTTTGTGTAAAAGGCCTCCACCTCGAGCAAACAGAAGAGGAGCGCGAGCTATCTAAAGGTATTTTAGGTTGGGAGAAAGCAAAGGGAGACTACCAAACAAACATGCCAGAGCTGACAGTGCGTGAACTTGAGGCAATCAAGGAGATAATTCTAGTTTTCAGGGAAATGGTCAAGGATGAAGATGTTGAACTTAGCGACGTTACCGATGATTACATAAGGCAGAAAAAGCTGCCCCTGCCAGAAGAGCGGAGGAGAATGTTTGAAGGCATAATCAAAGAAGAAGTCAGTGGGTTTTCCGTTTTGGATATCTTGCTTGATGATGAATTGCTGGAAGAGATAGCTGTCAATGGCACAAGCGAAATACGTGTCTTCCATAGGAACAAAGGCTGGCTAACCACTGATGTCAGGTTCACTAATCCTGAGAAGCTGGTTTACCTCATAAACAAGATGGCGAGACAAATTGGAAGGAGAGTAAGTCTCCAGCAACCAAGGCTGAATGCAGTCCTGCCTGATGGCTCAAGATTGCATGCAGTTATACCCCCTCTGGCGTCCGAGCCAACGATAACAATAAGGAAATATCAGGAAGGTGTGTTTGGTCCAAAAGAGCTAATTGCTAACAGGACCATTTCAAGCGAAGCGCTGGCATTCCTCTGGTTGGCAGTAGAAAGCGACTTTAATATACTAATCTGCGGCCCAACGGGCTCAGGGAAGACTACCACCCTAAACGCATTAACCAATTTCATACAAAAAGGAGACAGGGTCATAGCCGTTGAGGAAATCCCGGAGGTAAAAGTGTCTTCAGAACACTTCGTGAGGCTGGTCGTGAACGAAAAGCTTGGTGCAACTATGGATACACTGGTAACAGACACCCTCAGGATGAGACCAGATAAACTAATAGTCGGTGAGATAAGGAATGCAAAAGAGGTAAAAGCATTTATCAACTCCAGCCTTGCAGGCCAGGGAAGGGGCTCGATGTGCACATTCCACGCCTTATCAGACCTGGAAGCACTAAACAGGCTTTCCTTCCTAGGAGTCAGCGAGCAGAACTTGAATTCCATAAACCTCATAGTGGTGCAGAAGAGGTGGAGGCAGGGGAAAACAGAACTAAGGCGCGTATTCTCGATAAGCGAAGTGGTTGATTCCAAGCCAGTTCTGATTTTCAAATACAACTACATCAATGATACTCTTGAGAGGGTTGGTGAGCTGCCTGCCTCTGACAAGCTTCTTGACTCCCTGAGGCTAAGCAAACCACAATTTAGGACTGAACTAAAACTTAGGAAATCTTTCTTAGAGGATTACGCGGGAGTAGGTGAGCTAACTGAATCTTATAGCAACTATGTTGAAGAGGTATAATGAGAAAAAATTAGAACGGGAACTCCCGCTTGCACTACGGAGCCTCGCAACCGAGATGGCGACAGGTGTGCCATTTGAACAGTGCCTAGCACATCTTTCAGATGGGTTTGGCGAACTGTCAAAGGATATACGAAAGATGGTCCGAGAGATAAGCCATGGCAAAAGCGTTCCGGAAGCCCTTTATGAGTGGGGAAATTCAAAACGCTCAAAAGAGATAAAACAAGTAGCCCACCAACTAATCTCGAGCTATGAAGGCAGGGAAGACCCATACGCACTAAAGAAACTAGCTATGGACTTAGTGGCTAAAAGGAAAATCGAGTTGAAGAAGTACTCAGGAAAAGTTGTTATGTACTCAGTCGCATTCATAGTTGTTTCAGCTGTTTTCCCTGCACTCTTCCAAACTTTTGTCATAGTTGGGACAGCATTCATGGATTTCACCATAACCCCAATACAAGCATTGCTTATCCCTGTGGTGGTATTTCCACTAATAGACCTGATTATGCTTGCTATGATGCTAGCACGGAGGCCAGTATGATGAGAAAACTAGAAATTATTGGAGCGCTATCCGCCGCTGTTATAATCATGGCTGTTATGTCAAAACAAGCACTGGTTGTTTTACTTGTTATACCGGGGATAGTATGGCTTCTAATTCCATATTATCTTGAATCCAGAAGAACCAGCCAGATTGAGGAGGAACTCCCTGAGGCACTGCTGCAGCTATCAGCATTATCGACAATAACCAGCTTTGAGTCACTGGTTAGCAAGCTGGGGGAGAGAAAAAGCGCGCTTGGTGAGATTTTTAGGAAGATTGATAGGCAGGTGCAGAGGGGGTTCTCCATTGAGGAAACGTTAGTTGCTGCTGAACAGGAGAGTAAATCACAATTGCTCTCAAGAACCTTAAGACTCCTTATCCAGAGTTACAAGAATGGTGGGGATATACGCTCATCCCTAAGAGAAACCGCAACTGACATAAGCGAGGTCCAAGAACTAATAAAAGAGCAGGCAGCTGCCACGACTATTGAAAAGTACACACTACTCATTGGTGGCGGATGCCTTGTTCCAGTAATCCTTGCTACTATAGTATCCACTGTTTCAGGAGTTCAGTTTGTTGACCTTGGGTTTGGCATGAGCCAGCTAACCAGAAGAGCAGTGATAGCAAATGCAGAACTTGCAAACCAGGTTTACATAGCAGAGTACGCAGCAATCGCCTCACTGTTTGCAGGATTACAGAGTGGCAAAAAGGAAAACGCAATAATCTATGCTCTTGTACTCATACCACTAAGCCTATTATTGTTTTTCGCTGCAAAAACGATTAGCATAGCTTTTTAAATGGGTTTTGCTTATTTTAGAGCATGGAGAACGCAGTTGAATTCAAAATGCTTGAGAAGCCAAACATTAAAGGGTACACGTTAATTGAGGGCTTCCCAGGAATCGGTCTGATAGGAACCATAGCAGTTGGATACCTTGCAGACAAGTTAAATGCCAGATGTATTGGTTACATACTTTCCAAAAGCTTCCCGCCCATGGCTTCAATCCACAAGGGCAAACCAGTTCTGCCAGCCAGGATATATGTTGATGACAAGCACAAGCTGGTCCTGCTGTTCTCCGAGCTGGTTGTTCCATCCAGCGTAGTTTATGATATATCAGAGGGTATCCTGAAATGGGCTGAGAAAAACAAGATAAAGAGAATAATATCCCTAGCTGGTATGACAGCAAGGTTAGGCATGGAAAACAAGAAGCCAGAAGTGTATGGCATCGCCTCAAACGACAAAATAGCAAAAGAGCTTGTTGATAAAAATGTAAAACTGATAACTGAGGGTGTCACAACAGGAGTTTCTGGTATCCTCATGGCTAGGTGCAGGATAGACAGATTCCCTGCTATGAGCCTGCTTATAGAATCAATGAGGGGTTACCCTGACCCTGGAGCTGCCGCTGACCTCCTTGAAAAACTGGAGAACTTCGTTGGGTTTGACATAAAGACAAAAGACCTTGTAGAAGAAGCCAGACAGATAGAGGCAAAGATGAAGAGGCTCCTAAGCAACGTTGGCACAAGTAAGAAGCAGTACGAGAGAGCGGAAAGACACTCCTTAATGTATGGGTAAATAGGGTGTTTGTTTCTCCATTGAATCCAAGACTACCAATGTTTGGGTTCTAACCACATCCCCCTCTTTGTAGATGCCCTTAATGTTCCTGTAACACTCAGAAACATTTTTATTCCTAACTAAAGCTAACAGGTCGTAATTTGATGCAAGTGAAAACAACTCGTGGACATACCCCATAGATGCTAGATTTCTGGCTATCCTCTTCTGCTTCCCTGGTGCTGTATTTATCAATATGCAACTGACCAGCCCAAAACCAATGGTGTTGTAAACCTCAGGTTGGACTACAACACTTTTCTTCAGAAGTACGCCTTCCAGCCACATCTTCCTCCACTTTCTTGAAACTGTGTTTCTGTGGATGCCAAGCATCTCGGACACCACCTTGAGTGACGCAGCAGGGTTGGATAACTTATAGTTCAGGATGGCAAGAGAGACATCATCCAAATGCGCTTCTTCCGTTGCTGGACTCGGAACCTGGTGAAGCTTATTAACCTGCACTACAGGTATTACAGAAACCTGTGATATCTCATCTTTAAAGTTGATACCAAACCACTCAATCAAGTTTATAATCTCCTCTGGCTCTGAGTAAAACACCTTAGCGACCATGTCAAACCGACCTGCCAAGTTTAAGACCGAAAAGATGTGAGGGTTAGACAGAATTTTGTTGGGTATCTCCTCAAAACCGGGGCTTAGCCTTGTCCTTAAGGTGCACCAAGCAGAGTATTTCAACCCAAGCTTGTATGGGTTCACTCTGTACCTATAACCCATAATGGCACCCTTGTTTTCCAGCTGCTTTATCTCATACGCAACAGTCTGAGGACTAAGCCTCAACTCTTTGCCAATATGAGAGATGGAATGCTGGGCTCCATTAAGCACCAGAAATCTCAACAAGCGAATTTCCCTCTCAGAGAAGTCCATATTCTCACTAATTTAATTTTATAACCAGCATATATAAAAATAGCATATCCTTATCCTATAAATGCACAAAAAAACAAGAATCTCGTGTTCAATTTTATAGTAACCATTAATTAGTTGTTATTACAACAAACAAAGTGTGGCGTAAGCCAAGGGGGTGGTGCCATGGAGAAAGCAATCGGGGCTCACCTCACAGGGATAAATGAATTCCCAGATGCTCTCGTGAAAGCGGGGGAGGAAGCGTTTTTGGACGTGGTTCACGCCTTCCTCACAACAGTGCTGTTGACCTGTACCGGTGTTATATTGTTCAACCCGGTGCTCTTTAGGAACACTGCCTTCGTGGCAGTGGTCGCTGGTATTGCCATCATTGACCTGCTCATCTCTCACAGAAAGTAGGTGAGCACCGTCTTTTCTTTTTTTGATTAAGCTTAAAATAAGGTATGGTGTAACGATTATTATGGAAGGCACAAGGAGACTAAAAGACATAAAAAAAGAGCAAGGCAGGGCATTTAGGGAAAGAATCAATAGGATAGGGAGCCTCACAAGAGAGTCCAAGAAACCATTGGAGCGGTTCGTTGAACATTGGTACGATTCAAGCAGTGCTCCTGATAAATTGATTTGCGCGATAAACGGACACGCAGATATGCTTGTAGGGAAGAGAATTGTAGAAGAGAAGATAAAACAGGCAAGTGGAACCAAAAAGGAACAGTTGAAGGAAATCAAAAAAATGTTTAAAGATGTTATAGAAGACCGAGAATCTTCTGAAAAGTTGTACACCTTATACAACAATATCATAGATAAGGCACCAACCCTACCTAGCCACTACAATTCTTTAGTACACTCATCACCAGAGGAAGCCAAGGAATATTTCAAGAAGCATAAAGATAGCATAATAAAAAACCTGGAGAATTTGAAAGAACACCTAAAGGAAAACAAAGACTGGTATAGTAAAGGCAAACCAGCTGACCCTATGCAGGCAGATGCAAGAATGGTTATCTCAAATTATGGTGGAGTTAATTCTGTCATAAAAAAGTTAGGTAAGGCAATAGAAAATCTCAGGAAAGAGGATGCCCACGAAAAACTCGAAGAATTTGAAGGGCTCCATGATTTACATGGTCAAATCATCTTCGCCAGATCGCAGTTGTATCTAAAAAGAACCAAAGATAAGCTGAACATCTAAAACAAGAAAAGTTTTTAAACTCCGAAGACCTAACTAAAAGTGCCTGACTGGGGGGCTAAAACCATGAAAATAAACGATTTTTTCAAACTTATGTCACCAAAGCTGACCGTGCTAGTTACAACTATCGATGAGAAAGGCAGGCCAGAGGTATCCACATTCTCCTTTGTATCTCCAGTTTCATTTGAGCCACCACTGCTTATGATATCTGTTGGCCCAAACAAGCATAGTTACTGGAACTTAACCAGAGTCAAAGAATTTGTCGTTAATATCCCCAGTGAAAAAATGCTCGAGAAGGTATGGGAAGCAGGAGGTAAATATGACCCAGGCGAAAGCAAGATAGAGAAGTTTGGGTTTAAGACAATACCCAGCGACAAAGTTAGGCCCCCAAGGCTTGCTGATTGCCCTGCCCAGATAGAGTGCTATGAAGAATTCTCAAAGCAGGCTGGAGACCATATAATGCTGCTTGGCCGGGTTGTCGCAGTCCATGCCGATGATGAGTTCGTTGACTCCAAAGGGAACCTAAAGGTTGATGTTGTCAGGCCACCACTACACGTAAGTGATAACCTGTTTGCATTCCCGTATGTAACCAAGAGTGTTTAGAGTTTGCTCTTAGTGCGAAGTTTCTCTTCCACAGCTGAAACCAGTAGCGGTAGCAGTACTGTTGCATCACCCTGGACAGTGACCTGCTTTGCGTTTTCCTTGATTTTCCCCCAGCTGATTCCCTCTCGTACCCGGGCGCCGCTTAGCGAGCCGTCATACTCAATCGCTGTGGTGATTCCAACTGCATAGTCCAAACCTCCCCTGAACTGATTCCACCAGATAGTATGGTGCTTGGATATGCCTCCACCAATCATAATCGCACCTGCCTTAGGCGCGTCGAATACTATTTCTGCCAGCTTGTTCTCATCCAGGAACAGGTTAACCACAAAGTCCTTGTGGTCCTGCCAGAAGAAGAAAAGCTGTGACCCGACTGCACCATCGGTTATGCCAGGGATGAATACAGGGATTTTATTCTTCCAAGCCCAGTAGATTATAGACTCCTTAGCCTTTTTCTCCTTGGCAATCTCCCTACCAAGAGCCCACACCAACTCATGTGTGGATATCTCTTTTTTCTCCTTGTATATTTTAGCCAGCATTGGCTGAAGCTTCTTCTCTAGAATTATCCCATAACTCTCCAAAGGAGCGAATATGTTGCCAATCCGATTTATGCCCTTCCTGTGAAGCTCAACATCATTAGCCTGAAAGCTTCCATGGTAGTAATTCCTCCAGAGCCTGGCAAGGTCATAGTCCAGCATACCACTGGCTGTCATTATTGCCTGGACTCGCTTCTTCCTAACTAGCTCTGTGAGGATACCACGAGTCCCTGTAGATGCTATGCACGCGGGGAAAGATAGGAAATTAACGCATTCCCCCTTTTCTGCCTCCCTAAACATCCTCTCCACTATCTTAGCTGCTGTTCCCAGGTGCTTGGCAGTAAAGCCACCAGCCTCGAACATCTCATCGACAAGTTCCCCTGTCGACTTAGTTGCATGGATATCTTTAACTGTTTTCATAATTTAACCTCCTGAAAAATCAAGGTGTTTCGCGCTTCTTCTTTTTAGAGTAAACGCGGGCAAGGAATATCCCGCCAACTAGAGCCAGTGCGTAAATCACAACTGTCCAGTCTGCCGGCCTTATCGGAACCTTTATTCCACCAGTGCCATTTAGATTCGGGTAGTTCGTTAATCCAGTGTCAACTGCACTTGGCTGCAACAGTGGCGGCTCTGTCCTTCCAGTGATTGGATTGAAACCAACTTTGCTGAAATCGTTGTTTAGCTGTATTGGTTGGCCATTGACAAAAACGTAATTATTTGTATTTGGGTCATACTTGATGGCCCCACCCGTGCCCCTAATCCAGTCAACTATCCTTGGCTCTGTGAGCTGTTTGCCATTCCCGTCATGTATGTGAATCTCAGTGGCGCCATTCGGCAAAGTCTTCAAGCATACCTCTCTAAGTAGATTCGCCTGTATGTGTTCCTTGCCCTCCTCATAAATTTTTATGCAGCCAGTATCCTCATCAATCTCTATCTGGCTTCCGTCGTAGGTCTCTCTCTTGCCATCGTACCATAGGTCCATCTTGGTCCTGTTATCTTTTCCAGTGTAGAACCTGAATCCTGCCGTTTCATTGGCATCGATTTTGCCGTTCCCATTAAGGTCTTTGGATGCGTCCACCCTGGTTATTATGCCAAGCTTGTCTCCTCCAGGTATCCTCGTGTTGGAACCATTGATGCCAATCAGTCTACCATACTCATCATTAACCTCCAGTGGCGCGCCCGTGTCAGAAACCAATGGCTGGCCCTTGGTAGCCCTCAGCCAGTCCATCGCAGTCATTGGCGGCTTGAAGTACTTTGGAACTATGTATATCCTATCTCCCTTCTTGATTATCACGCCACCCTCGAAAACTGCCGACTTGAATGCAAAACTCTCGTTGTTGAACTTGACATTACCCATCCCAGTCACGGTGAGTTTCTCTGCGCTGTATTTGAACGAACCATCTACGTAATCCATCTCCCAGCGGTAATGCCCATTGTAGTCCATATTGGGATATATGGCACCCTTGTCCGTCTCTATGTCCCTCAGTGGGCCCATGCTTCTTGCAAGCTCATCGAAGTGCTCTCCGGAGAATTTAGCTATCACCATCGGGTTAAAGCTAACTACCTTTCCGCTTGGGTCCGATATGAATATCGGGCAGTCCGTGGTTTCATTCATGTTAACAACCACAGCGGTATTTGGTATCACCATTGCAGGTAAGGTTTCATCCATCCACCTGAATGGCACAAGGTCATCGGAAACTATCGTCCTGTTACCAACTATTAGATTCCTATTGTTTATTGTAACACATAGCGAATCGTTAACATCATTGCCTTCCATCGGGCAAAGGTGGATTGGCAGGTTGCTCGTGAGCCAGTCTATCTTGGCATCCTTAAGGTGCACGTAATAAATGCGCTTAAATGCTACCCTGCCAGTAGCATTCTCCATCTCCGAGTGGATATTCATCTGCATCTGCGCAGGCTTCAACATGCTGTCATTCTTATCTTTGCTGAAGCCTTCGAGGAAGTCGTTAAGTGGCAGATTCTCAAGCCCTGGCAAACCTTTCAACTGCTTGGACTGCTCCTCCTCAGCCTTAAGCACTGAAGGGTCTTCATACTGTGAACCACCAACAACCATAAAGGACCTCTCACTGCAGGTAAGCAGGTCCTGCATACACTCTGAAGTAACTTCCATCTTGCCTTTTATCTTTCCGGGTCCTGCTAGCACTACATAGTCAACAAGACCCAATCCTATGTTAAGAGGAGTTAAAACCATTGAGTTCTGTGTGATAGATTGGATAATCCCGCTTGTCCCGAGCCAGATACTCATCATACCTATCTTGGCTTCGCAACTGGCTTCCACAGCCTCGCATGGAGGTCTCTTCACGCAATCAAGACCGCCACCAGTGTAATTGGTCTGCGAATAGCATTTCTCAAGGTCCTTCATAGATGTCAATTTTGTCGTCAAGAATGTCTTGGTTCCACCAGAAATGGCTTTCCCTGCCAAACCAAGGATTAAAGGTGCAATGGCATACTTGGTAACAGGAATTGCAGGCCACAAATAGACTATAGAAGAAACGCCAATTAAGCTGGTTTGTGTACCCCAGTCACGAAGCTTTTCTGACATCGACCAACTGAACGGGAAAACGTTCTTGACCTCACCAGGATTACCAAGGATATGTTGATATACATCAATATCTGAGGTCCTCATGCCCAAAGCTGTCGTGGCTTTCCCATTAGCAATATCCATTGATGCTGGGTCCTCAACCATGACCATCACCTGGTTCTCCCAGTCGCGCAACCGCATCAAGTAACCGTTGCTAGTTGGTTCTATCTTGGTAATTCCCTTGGGCTTTGCCCTCTGGACTTCTATTATACCTGGGTAATGCTCATACATTATGCCACCGAACAACAAGTTCTGCCCAAGCTCACTGTATTTTGTTGCAACAACAGAATTCAACCCAGAAGAAACCAAGAAATCCCTGAGAGTTTTACCAACTATATATCCACCAAAACCGGAACCATAAAAAGCACTTATGCTCTTAGGCACACCTATTAGGATTATATAAGATTTTGGTGTCAGCAATGCCCCAGTTTCACTGGGGTCCCAATGAAAACTCAATCCTGGAGCAGTAAGTGTAAGATACCCCTGCTTTTCGAATAGGAGTCCTGTCAGGTGCAAACCATAAGCTATCAGTGTGATTGGCCTAGCAATGAAATAAAGTCCTTGCACAAAAGCAAACAGGGACTTCTGTGGGAGCCTTAAGGCACGTATCACAAGAGGATTAGTAACTTTAGTGCTCTCAGTACCAGACGATAATATTCTTCCCTTCCTACCAATCCAACTAGCACCAAAAAATTCTCTTTCTTTAGTGAACCATCGGGTATATCTCGGTAAGTTATCAACAGGCTTGGACTGGTAACCTGTTCTTACCATCCTGAAGATTTCATTCGTTGGCTCCTTCTTCATAGTTGATAGCTCAGACAAGGCTGTCCTAAAACTAACTGTATCTTCAGCGGACGCCGCTCTATGAGCTGCCTTGAGAAGTTTCTCTTCATCTCTTAAAGCATCATAATAACTTGAGATGGCTCTTAAATCTTGGGGATCCATGATTTCTGCCACTTTTCCTTCCTTAATTAGCCCTACCTTTTTGCATTTACCGAAAAGCTCATACGATCTTGTATGCTTCATTAAGTCATATGTGTTATGTACCTCCAGTTTACTCAACACATCAGTGCCAGTGATTGAAAAACTCCCTGATGGCAGGATTTCATAGGACTTTATGACCTTATCCACTGCATCATCTGTGAACCCAAACCCATGTAGCACACTCTTAGCTGACTGCATATCCTTTCCTTCCAGAGCCATGGTCAGCTTATTCGTAAACTCAGTTTCTTTAACGAGGTCCCCCTCACCTGTCATATCATTTATGACTTTAGCCAGCTTGTTTGAAAATATATCATCAGCATCATCGGTGTGCCTGATAAGGTCATCTAATTTATTCAAAACAGATGACCGTTTAAGTTCCTTTGATCTAAGAAGCGCCTTCACCTCATCATCCATATTGTCAAGATGCTTCTGAAGGGTGATTATATCCGTATCTGAGTCCAAAAATAGCTTCCTAGCATTCTCATTAGCCCTTGCAGTTTGTTTTAGAAACAAAGAGTCTCTTTTGAATATCTTTGAAACTGCAGGTTTTAGAAGGCTCCCGAAGGCATAAGCCATGAACACAAACTGCGTCGCACCATCAAACCAGGCGAGAGACTTCATTCTAGTGGTGAAATACATATATGTTCTTGGAATCACAAAAACCGAACCACCAGCAGGGAAAACTGCCATAGTTGTGGTCCACTTGCTTGCTTTTAGCCTTGATGGATTGAGAGAAACATAACCCCATGCACCTGCATCTGAGTGCAAGGATAGACTGTTTATTGCTGTAATCCAATTGCTACCAACGGTTTCAGCAGTTTTGTTAATAAACCCTGTTGTATACCCACCGGGCTTTATGTTGAAGTCATCTGTCTTCTCACCGTTCCTCTTGGTGCAAATGCCCTCACTGGTTTCATTAATCGGCAACTCGGGGCATATGGCAAGGTCCTCACCCATCTCACCACCATACTCAACCCGGCCATCAATGCTTGTGCCTATGAGCCATTCATTGTTTGACCTCATTCTATCATTCAAAACTGGCGAGTAGTAAACAATGCCATCGGGTCCCATGAAATACAAATTGTATTTTTCCAGACGTTTCTGGGACTCAGTTTTTTGAGTGTTATTTAAGCCAAATTTCTCAGCAGCTTGCTGCTCGCGGTAGCGCTCTGCGCTGGTTGCAACATCCTGCGTAACTATGCCCTGGATGGCAACGGCCTCATCTCTATCAAGGTTTATAACCTCCAACCCTGACAATGCACACATCGTTGTTGTGGCGGGGAGTTCACTATTGCTATCCCCTTCGCCAGCTGTATTGTTCTCCTGTGCCATGACTGCAATCGGCCAGAAGGAAGAAGCTAACAAGATAAAAACAAAAATTAAGGCACCAGTCCAGCGCGGGGAATTCATGCTTAGATATACTAACAAAGAATATATAAAACTAAGCGTATTTGCATGGAACTCATCTTCCCAATAAACCGCGTTCAACTAACTTTTCATGAATAGAGGACACTCCAACATACCAGAACCAATAGAAGCCAACCAGCACAACCAGCAGAGTCAGCCTGAAAAACAGCGAGTGCAGGAAAACCATGACTGGAGCTCCAAACCATACGCCAGATGCTAAGGTCAGGGCAATCCTAATAGGGTTGATTAAAAGCACGAACAAGAAACCAGCAATAGCGCCTACAAACCGGTTTCTCCAGCTCCTGTCCTCGGTTGCCAGTATAGCTCCAATCAAAATTGCCAGCTCTAAATCACCAACGCAGAGTGGTAGGATCTCCACAGGTAAAGCGAAAACTCCTGTGAGCGTTGGTGGGTTGGTGCAAAATGCAGTAGTTGATACACCAAACAAAATCAAAACCCAACTTGTTAAAACAGCAGTAACCCACTCAAATTCGTGCATGAACTGCGAAACTATGAAGTAGCAAGTCAAACCAAAAACGGATAGAAGAACTAAAAAACGCGCGCCCTTCAGAAGCTCCTGCTTGTTGAAAAGTTTAATGGAAGCTTTCTTAGTACGAGGCGAATTCGACACCATGTTTTTTATACTAGGTATTATTCTATTTAACTATGCGTGCATGGGTACCTATTGCAATTCTTTTGCTTATCGCTGCAGGTAGCGTTCTGGTTCTCAACGAAGTTTTTAGTCCAAATCCAACCGGGCTTGCTGGGCTTTACCTTGGAGGCGACACTCACCAAGGGGAAGTAAACATAACCGCCAGAGTGATCAAAGATACAAGTGAACCCCTAATCAATGCAAGAGTTGATGGGGATAATATAATAATCACAGTATGTGACCCAGAACTTCCAGATGGTTTTCCAGGTGTTGGAATTGGACCAAACCCGGATATAACGGTATACATAGATGGCAATAAGATAGAAAACTTAGTGCTTGGTGAAGATGAACAAGAGTACATCATATATGATTTTGTTGAATATCTCTCCACTATGAATCAACATAGCTTGATGGTCACGGTTTCAGATTCACTTGGAAATGAAAGAAGCATAACCGGTTCAATAAAAGAAAAATCGGGATACAGGAAACATACATTTTATGAGAGCTCAGGAAGCATATACGACTCATTAATGACGACGAATGAAGAACTCATTATTAGGACACATAAAAAACTAAAAGCTGATAAGATTGCGCTTTGTGTTGGTAGATCATATCTCCATATCCCCGTTCTCTCTTGTGATGATAAGAGTTACGTCAGAGCATACGTGGATAAAGGTAATAACGAATGGATTAGAGTAGACTCTCCATTCAGTAGATTATGTTGCTGTCCAGATCTCAAGTGCGGATGCGCATTCGACCCTGGGACTTATTTTGGATGGGTCTATCCTAAATGCAACACCTTTGATTATGCTGGCAATGTAACAGGATTTAAGGCATCTGTGAAAACTGGAATATTCCAATCAGACCCAGGTATCTGGTATTTTAAGGCTGTGGTCCTCTCTAAAGGATATGAAATCACAGGATTTGACAAAGATCTTTCAACCTGTGGAGGCCATTTTAAAGGACTTTTAGAATGCAAAGAAAAAAATGAAGGCGATTCATGCTCTGATGGGAGGGGTATCTGCTGCAATGGAGAATGTATTACTCCAGACTGCTCATCAGACAGTGACTGCGGAACCAGTGATGAATGTACAACTTATGAATGTATGAACCCCGGAACGTGTGAAGCAAAATGTGAAAAGATTGTTGAGGATGATTGTGAAAACTGTGCCAAATCAGGGGAAGACTGTTCTAATGATATGCCATGTTGCATCTCGTCTGGGTTAACCTGTTGTGATAGCGGTCCAAATGCTGGGAAGTGTATGACCGATTGTGGTGGAACTACTGGAACCCACACTTGCTGGAAGTGCGATGGAACCACTGCAAAAAGTATCTCTTGCTCAGCTAGTGATTCTTGTGGAACAGGTGATTGCAGTGGTTATTCTCTCAGTTCAAGACCTACATGTGGAACTGACGAGCCTACATGTGAAATAGTAACCAGCGGAAATCCAGATGATGATATAGGTCTATGGCTTGAAGACTGGCACTTTGCCAAATATTCAGAGGCAACTGCTGATAAGACAAGGGGGGAGTTCCAGGTTGTAGCATCCGCACCTTCTGGTAAAACCTTAGATAGAATCGCTTGCACAAGGGAGGGTGGGTTAGCAGATTTACTCCCCATAACTAAATCTGTTTCAGGACAGACAGCAACAGCAAATTTCAATGTGTGGGAAGTTGTTGGGGATGACTTCAGTGGTGAGGATAATATAGTCTGTCAGGTGTATACCTCAGATGATAGTCGGGGTATCTGCACCTCTCCACAAAAGGTGAAATTCACCCAATTTGACGATTGTAAACTGAATTATGCTATACCTGACCAGAGTTGTGTTGTTGAGATTTCAAAAGATATATCTGATATTGACTCCTCTCTATCGGAAATAGAATTGAAGAGGTTCCATGCTCAGATCAAATCCTGCAGTTCTCATGAGGAGTATAACTGCCATGAGAGATTTTATTTAGGGTATTCGGGCTCTGAAACTAAATATTGCGATGGAGAATACGCAACACACATTAGTATGGGACTTTCGATATGTGATTGGTATCACAAGTACGGGCCAGACCACTACGGTTTCAAACCTATGCGGGTAGATTCATTTAAATGGTACAATAGTTGCCAGGTGTATACCTATGGACATGATTGGGTTGATCTTTATTTGAACTTAGATGGTTGCCAAGATTATGACGGATGGTCGGATGAAAGCAAATGTGACTTCTATAAGGCAAACGATTGTGCGACCTAGCCCTCACCAATATCTATAAATAAAACCCTTGCTTCTTTCTAATCATGGCTAGTGGTAAGGTTAAAGTTGTAACCAAGGGCGGAAAGCGCTACCTGACTATTGATTGCAGCGGCTCGCCTTACGGGCCAAGTATTGCTGATTATCCCCAGAGAATGGCCCAGGTCATTGAGGCTCTCACTGTAAACGACGTTGATGGAATCGTCCTAGCTGATGTTTACGAGCGCGTCTATGACGAGAGGCAAACGCGCATGTTGAAGGAAATCGCGCGACTGGTTGTGAAGTTCAAGAAAGCTGGTGTCTGGGCACCTTCGATGCTTGGTGGGAATGCCTGCTCCAGGTTCATATCTAAAAGAAAGGGCCTTATGGTTGATATTGCAAGCAATCTGCTGCGCACTGACCCGATAAGGGCTTACATAAAGTGCCTGCAAGCCATAGATATGGAAAAAGCAAAACTTGAGATAATCCAGCCACCTTACAAGAAGTGCACCCAGAAGTACATGGAGACTCTTGAATTCGTCAGGGCCAACCTTGAAGCCACCGAGCTGATACAAAAGCTCAGAAATTATATAAAGAAGCTCAAAAGCATACCGCCAGGAAGAGGGTTTTACAGAAGCATACTCGAAGCACAGCTGAAGCCATCTTTCATAGGCTCAAGGCTTATATTTGACCTGCCGGAGGAGATAGAGCTCCTGGACCAGTATGCAGTAGGGGACACCAAAGTCAGCATCTACAAGCACCCCGAGAGGGTGGAGGCTTTATACATACTGGACCCGCCCGAATACTCACTAACCCCTGAACAATATTTCCTTATGTCCAAAACCAAGGAGATAGTCAGTGGGTATCACCCAGAAGGCCTGGAATTCACAGACCTTGCAACCAACAAAGGCTACTTCAGAAAGATTTATGAAACAACTATAGCAGACCTAGCAAATGAAAACAACATAACTGCAACCCCTGAAGAAATCGCAGAACTGGCAAGAATAGTTGTAAGATACACAATTGGCTTTGGAATGATGGGTGTTTTGCTCTCAGACGAGAAACTAACTGATGTTTACATGGATGCCCCATTAGGGTACAGACCTGTGTATGTAGTACACTCCGATCACGGGCTGTGTGAAACCAATATAATCTTCTCAGAAGAGGAAGCAGAAGGTATTATATCCCGCTTCAGGTCGATGAGTGGGAGGCCATTTGACGAAGCACACCCAATCATGGACTTCGACCTGGCTGAATACCACGCCAGAACTGCAACCATAGGGAGGCCACTTTCACCTGATGGTATTGGGTTCGCCCTGAGGATACACAAGTCTACCCCATGGACGCTCCCACAGTTCATAGACGTTAAAATGCTTACGCCAGAAGTGGCAGGGCTGCTTTCCTTCCTGATTGACTCACAAGCCTCAACACTTGTGGTCGGTAGCAGGGGCGCTGGCAAAACTTCAATGCTGATGGCCCTCATGCTGGAAATCCTGCGTTCGCAAAGAATCATAACTATAGAGGATACGTTAGAGCTGCCGGTTGACCACATGAGAAGTATAGGGTTTAAGGTATGCAGACTTAAAACAAGGTCAGCAATATCTGTTGGCCAGGTCACGGCAGAGGTCAGCCCAGAGGATGCACTCAGAACAGCACTCCGTCTTGGTGAGTCAGTGTTGATAGTTGGCGAAGTTAGAAGTAAGGAAGCCTTAGTGCTTTACGAAGCCATGCGCGTTGGCGCGATTGGAAACGTCGTCATGGGCACCATCCACGGAGAGAACGCTTACTCTGTTTGGGATAGGGTTGTAAATGACCTTGGGGTACCAAACACATCATTCAAGGCAACAGATATGTGTGTCACATGCGCGCCCATCAGGTTCAAAGGTTCACTAAAACGGGATAGAAGGCTAATTGAGGTCACAGAGATAGGTAAAGATTGGTATGAAGACCCAAAGAAAGAAGGCGGGCTAATCGACCTGGTAACCTACGATGCTGGCACTGACACGCATAAGATACATAAGGACAACATACTTAATAACTCGCATTTCTTTAAGCGGACCGTCAAACTAAGAGGCCTTGATATGGAAGAGATATGGAACGACATAGTGTACAGAGGGAAGGTAAAGGCTACATTGGTTGATTTCAAGAACAAGTACAACCTCCCCGAGCTGCTTGAGTCTGAAAACACAGTGGAAGCAAATGATATGTATCTGCTTATGCAGGAGAGGAGCAGGCAGGAGGTTGGCGCTGTTGAATACGCAAAGGTCTTTGACAAGTGGAAGAAATGGGTTGGGGAAACCATGGTGAAAGGCTTGCTGGCAAGGAGGAAGAGCAGTGAGGAAGCAAAAGGATAAGTTCCTGGATGCCATGTACAGCGATGGCGAGGAGCTGGCAGCCGAGAAACCAAAGGAACCGCTCTACATTAAGTTCTGCAAGTACTCATACAAATACTTTGGGAAGAACGCTAAAAAAGAGCTTACAGAAAAATACAAAGTTGCACTTGCATTCCTGGACTGGGACATAGAGCCACAAGAACTTAACTCCGCACCACTATTTGCAATGACCATTGGCATCATGCTTTCTTTTTTATGGGCACTGCTAAATTATGTGTTTTACAATTTCTTTAGGCCTATAGAACTTGGCGGGGCAACCCTGATAGGATACGCGCCTGAACTTGGTTTACCACTAATGATTTACTTGCTCCCATTTGCAGGAGCGCTTGGGCTGGGATACTACATACAGGCTTACCCCTTGAAAGCTGCTGAGAAGGAAAAGATAAAGTCCCTCAGATACATACCGGAGATAGTGAACTACATTGTGATGTCCATGAAGGTCTCACCGAATCTGGAGAGAGCTATCCGGTTTGCTGCCGAGCATGGGCATGGCAGGATTGCGAAAGATTTCAGAAAGCTGCACTATGATATACAAATAGGCAAATACAAAACCGTGGAAGAAGCTTTGGACTACCTGGCGTGGAAGTGGGGAGAGTATTCAGAAGAATTCAAGCATGCTCTAATGCTCATCCGCTCATCTGTGATGGAAATTGATGAGGGCAAGAGGAATAACTTATTGGATAAGGCTGTTGAGGATACACTAGCTGGAGTCAAAGACAAGATGGATATGTACTCACGAGCTATGCACCAGCCATCGATATACCTCTACTATTTTGGGGTGCTCTTGCCTCTCCTGCTGGTAATAATCATCCCAGTTGGGTCAATGATGGCAGCAGACACTATGGGCTTCCTTGCAACCCCTGCTGCCATGATTTTGATGTATAACATAGCGATACCCGCAGTGTCCCTACTGCTTGCGAAATCGATACTTGAGAAAAAGCCCCCCACCCGACCAGTGCCGAAGATTCCTGATAACCTGCCTGGCTTACCAAAAAAGGGCTGGTTTAGTATAGGCAGTTACCAGCTTCCAATAGGTCTTATAAGCCTTGGTATACTGGCTTCGCTTGTCATAGCTGGCTTCGCGCTTGAGCCAGTCCTAAACCCAAAGCCGCCTGCGTACATGACTGCTGGAAGAGATGTTGAACACCTGCCAATAGTGGAGTACGCCGGAATTGCACTTGGCTTTGTCTGGGCAGCCTCATTTTACATCTGGGCAAGCAACAAGGATAAGAGGAAAGCCCAGCTGGAGCTGATTAGGATGGAAGACGAGTTCCAGGACACCCTCTACGTTTTAGCCTCCCGACTTGGTGAGGGAAAACCAATGGAAGAAGCCTTAAAGCACTCGGCTGAGTTCCTGCCAAACTCGCCAACAACTAAGAAGATATTCATACCGACACTTCAGAACGTAACTGTGATGGGAATGACCTTAAAGATGGCCCTTTTTGACAAGGCCTATGGCTCGCTGAAATATATTCCATCGGATTTTATCAGAGGGACCATGAGAATAGTGGTTGAATCGCTGACTCTTGGTGTACAGACAGCAGCGCGTTCACTGGTTTCACTTTCGCTCCAGTTGCAGGACTCGCAAAAGGTGGAAAGGTCATTAAGGGCCTTGCTTGAAGATATCACAAGCATGATGAGCATTATGAGCACTTTGATTGCACCTGTAGTGCTTGGGATTACCATAGCCTTGCAGAAAGTTATTTACAGCGCGCTTGGTAGTGCTGCAGGGAACAGCGCGTTAAAGAATATAAACACGGCGGGCATACCAGGCGTGGGTATGGTCTCACCAATGTTGAACATGAACATGGGGGCAAAACTCCCAGCCATAGACCAAACAATGCTCCTGGCAATAATAACAATATACATGATTGAGATAGTCCTAGTCCTTATCTACTTCGCATCCAGCGTCACTGAGGGTGACAACAAGCTGGCTTTCAAGATAAACGCAAGCATTGCATTGCCAATATCACTAACAATATTCTTTGCAATAGCCTTCTTCGCCACCAAACTAATTCCAGCAGGGATCTGAATGCAAAAGGGGCAGTACTACGCAGTGATGAAACTACTCCAGGCTGCCGTGTTCGCTGCGGTGCTGATGCTAGTTGCTTGGGGCATAATCAGCTATATCGAAAGCTACATGGCAGGCACTGATGTCCGAAGTGTCTCCGTTGAAGTTCTTAAGAGTGCCTATGTGTCAAGGGATGCAAACCAGTCATTTACTCGAGAGGCCAAGCTTATGGGGCAAGGCTTCAGTAATGAATCCCTGAGGAATTCAGCAGGCATACCTAAAGGGACCATAATAAGAATTTTCTGTAACGAAAGCTTCTGTGAAAATCCATGCCATTACTATAGCGATAAGTCCCACTGGAACAACCATTGTGGCGACCAAGTAACACTAAAGAAAGGCGGGAAGATAAAAGTATGTGCCTCATGCAAAACATATGGAACAACAGTTAAAACAGTTAAGTGCGGGCTCTTCCTAGATGCAGATACTTGCAACATTTACATGCCCTGATTGACTCGCGACTAGAACAGTAAACTATTTAAATACCAATAATGTAGTTTTGAGTAGGTGATTTCATGCTAAATGAGAGAGGTCAAGCGTTTGATGCGTTTAAGCTGCTGATAGCTGCAGTGGTTGCTGGTGCAATACTTGTTATAATATTAGGTATGCTTCAGGGTTTCATAATACCTGTTGGACAGCCTATGAGTGTTATGACTCAGGGCATATCAACTACCTCAAAAGCCGCTGGCTCTGGAACAGTTTCTCCACAAGCAGTTAAGTTTGTAAAGGGAGATATACTTTCAACTGATGGCGTAGCCGACCAGGCTGGCGTAAACAAAAATAGAGTCTGCTTTTGCAATAGCACAACAATAGATGGTGCTAAAGCCTGCCCAGCAGGATATGTATTTGATAATGGTACATACTTCACAGTCCTTGGAAAATGTGGAGGTACCACTGGTATGAGCATAGAAGCATTAGAGGACATTAATGGAAAGATAAGGGTATACAACAAGGAAGGGACTTTTTACATAGGTTTCAAACCAAGTTAGGTTTAGAAGGTAAATAGATGAACACCAAGGGAGATGTGAACTGGACACCAATATACCTGCTGATACTGGCAGCAATAGCCTTAATCCTGATAGTAAGCGTTATAAAGCCAATGTTCCAAGCGGCTGCTGGAAACATAAGCTTCTAAGGTACATGGAGCGTTGCAACCTGCGCCCAACTGCAAGTGGTTGGTAAAAGTAAAGTATTTAAATGAAAACATTGTTATTTGCTCTAGAGGAGTTAGTATGTTAAACGAGAGAGGTCAGGCGTTTGATGCGTTTAAGCTACTGATAGCTGCAGTGGTTGCAGCAGCTATACTTGCTGTTATTTATGCTATAATCATCCAAGTCCAGCCACCATTTCAACAAGCCGCACAAACAATAACAAAAGGTATCTCATCTGAGAATATTGCTGGTGCTGGCTCATATTATGGAGATGGAAAAGTTAAGTTCAATAAAGGTAGGGTGCTATCTTCAAGTGGTCTCGCTGGAGCAGTCGGTATAAATGAGAAGAATGTTTGTTTTTGCACTTCCACCAATCCGCCAGAGTGCCCAAGTGACTCTATATTCACGGAACCTGATTTTACAGTAACAGGAACATGTGGAAATGGACAAACACTAAAAGCAAACGAAGAAGTATATGGTAATGTGTGGATATACAGAAACAATGACAACAGGTACATGATTGGTTTCCAGAAAAGTTGATGATAAACATTTATAGCCTAGTTGTTCGTTATTTTGAGTATGGTGAGCTTTAAGTCTGGGCAAAGAGGTCAAGAAAGCGCGCCTTTTAATTTAATCATAGCGGGAGTTATGATTACTTTCACGATAGTAGTGCTAGGCCACTTATTGGTGAATTCAAATACTACCTTCTGCGTGGAAAAGATGCAAAGCAACGCGCAAAGCTTGGCTAGGGAGATTGAGAAAACAGCCCAGTACTCAAGGAACAACACAGAGCTCACAGTTAACCTCAATTTCCCATCATGTGGTGACATACAAATAGACAACTTCACAATCAAAGACTCTGACCCCATACACTGCGTTAAGTACTGCCATGCCAGTAGCTGCATGCTTATGACCATAAATGGTTACACCGGTGGGAGTGCTACCACAGTAACAGAGCCCATTTGTATAAAGGTTCCGACCAACACCACCATAAATACCACAGGATGCCAGTCGTTATTTGGAGCAGGATACAAAGATATACCAGATAGAGCATTCAAGCCCAAAGTCTACCAGCTGTCATTGATAAAGACTATAAGCGGTGAAACCACTATACACATCTGTGACGTTGGATAGAGATTTAACGACATACTGCTTTCTCACGTGACTAAACTTGGCCTCACCGGGTGACCCGAACAGGTTTGGATATGACTTCAAAATTTCAAAACTTTTATAACCTAGTTCCCCGTTATTTCTGTGATGAAAGCCAGGGCTGCTGGGACAAAAGGCCAAGAGGAAGCACCGTTTGCACTGTTCCTTGCAGTGGCGATGCTAGCACTGCTGCTGCCAATAGCCGCTGAGCTTTACAAGAACGCCAGCACTGCCGTCTGTGAAGAGCAGATACAAAGCAGTATGGAAACTCTGGCAAGAGATATTGAGATAGGAACAGCACTCCCAGGAAACAACACAGTCTTCAATGTTGATTTCGGATTTTTCTCGTGTGGCAACTGGATTATCAGCAACTTCACTCTTAAATCACCAGGCTCCGAAGAATGTGTCCGCAGCTGTCAAACTGCCAATTGTATGATGGTCAGAGGCAATGGATACGTTGGAGAGGAACCAACTGTGATTGGCGAACCAGTTTGTGTAAGGCTTCCTTTAGACGTAAATCTTAGAACCAGTGGTTGTACTGGTTTTGGTTACACTGGGCTACCCTCCAATACATTCAACACCACCAAATATACGCTGGTCTTGGTGAAAAAAGAACACGGTGGCCTGACTGACTTACATCTCTGCAATTACAATAGCTAGGTGGATATATGCAACTAAAAAAGAAACGCCTTGGGAATAAAGGCTTGGGTATGTGGGTGATGTCCAAGACAGTACTTTTCATCTTTCTTTTGCTGCTTGTAGCGGTACTAAGTGGCTTCTTAAACATTTACCAGAAAAAAGTTATTGAAGACAGCGCGCGCAGTGTGATAATGCTCTGGGCTGAGTCCGCCAACTCCGTCGCGCAATTCCCTTCAGGAAGCGCTATCTGGCCACTGCAACAACAGGTTATTATAAAGAGCGCCGGAAGAAAAGTCTCGGTAGCCAAGGATTACACAACTGGTATAGTTGCTCTGGATAGCCCAGATGGAAAGCGATTGGTGTTTATGCTTGCATGGGGGGACCATAATGAAACTAAAATTGAGGATATTCCTGAATACGCGACTGCTGTTTCCACCGGCCTGCCGCTGGACATAACTAATGTATATTTCTTCAATGGTTCAACCACCCCTGGAGATCCACCAACATATCTGCAATATGCTGGGAATCCTAAAGAGGAAATTATAGTTAGACCATCAATAGGTGGCACAAGGGATGCATATATAGTATTTTATAGGAATCAAACAACATTCTGCATTGGAACCATAAAGCAAACTGAAACTGACTTAAAAACAGCTGTTGGGAACATAGCAACATGCTGTAATGCTCCATCATCATGTCCATGAGGTAGAGATATGAGAAAAGGATATATTGGTCCATTGGGGGATGATTTCCCTGCACTGCTACCAATAGCACTAGGGCTGCTGATGTTCTTCAGTGCCATATCGCTTGCTTATGCAATCCATGACGCAAAAAGTACAACTGTAAATCTTATGAGAGCTAATGTAATGATTTCAAGGTCAATCAGAGAAGATGTGCATTTCACAAGAGAATACTGGACTGGTGAAGCCTGCTCAAAAATGAATAATACTGCAGTGAATTATGGTGTTAAGGTTGCAATGAGGATAGTGATGAGTAATTATACCTATTACAGTACCACAGGTTCCAGTTCAATAGAGATTCCATCAAACAAAACCGAAGATTCCGTCATGCTTGTCAACTCGAGCGGAGGAAGTAGGGCTGTCTGCCCGTTAGGTGCCCAGTGGGAGGATTACGTACCAGCAAGTGGCTTAGCTATGAGCTACCCTGTAGTTGTTGATTCACAAGGACAGATATTACCAGCAACGTTGGTGGTGGTAACATGGCAGTAAAGGCACAGGCCGTAATCATTGATGCGTTCCTCCTGTTCATACTTTGCTCTTTTGCTGCAACTTTCCTTCTCTGGGCATCAAGTGTCTATGGGAACAAATCGCTAAGGGCCTACACTTACTTATATGAGGGAGAATATGAAACAAGCCTGATAAATGTTCTCTCTGAGATGAAATACAACGTTAGCGATGTGCCAAGACATTGGATAGATGAAGTTGGGTATTATATGAATGGAGAATTTGATGAAAGCAGCGATAGATACACCAACATGACAAAGTATTGGGATATCATATGCCTTCAGGCCCCTGTCCCATTGCAGCTTGAAGTCGTTACCAATACCAAAAATCCAAGTCATTCGAAAATGATTTTCAATTGTTCCCTTGACCCAACCAGGCTAGATAGGGAAAGAATAAACGAAAGTGTACAGGATTACATGACAAGAGATTGCAACCCTCCTGGAATTTGTAGACCTCCGCCGCCTTATTACTCCTCTGGGTCTGAAACTCGGTTATGCGGCGACCTAGTTTGCAAGATGGAGGCAAAGATTTATTATTAAGTTAAGTGTGAGAGAATACAATGCTAATAGAGTCCTATTTAACTGCACTGCTCCTTTGTACTTCCTATGGAAAGCCAGCTTGTATGGGTGTCCTATCATTCATAACCTCCCTAATTGTTTTCGCGTTTGTAGCGCTAACCACACTATTTTTCAGGAGAAAAAACAAAGAAGCAAACTGGTTTGCTAAACTTATGTTAACGATAGTCTATTTCACTATAGTATGGATAGCCATATGCATATATTATGGAACAAGCCCCATGGAAGGTTTATCAATACCATTGAAATATGGATTTGGTGTGTTCTTTTTATTCGTCCTGCCGTTCTCATGGGTGTATAAAAAGCTGATGAACAAGTATCCTATGCTCCCATGGCATTTCGTCCAGTACCTATGTTGCCTGGTTGCCAGCCTAATCTTTTGGGCTGCCGTAATTTTCTACTTTGGTATCTTCTCACTCGTATGAAAGCTTAAAAAGGATTAGCGAGTAAGGTGATTTATGCACAGAGGATTCAGTGTTTTCACACCAATGGTTGGAGTTATAGTAATCACTATAACTATCCTTCTGGTCGCTGCAATTCTTCAAGATGAAAGAGTGGTTACTGCTGGCACTCTGCAAACATATCAGAACATACGAATCGCCAATATAATGAGGGATGTACAGGGTAGAGTGTCGGAAAGTATAAGGATAAGTATGTTTGAGAATTGGGTTGAACAAACTACAGCCGAGATAAAAACAGACAACTGTTTTAATGACTCCCTGGCAAATAATTATGACAGTGGTCTGAAGGAATGCAAAGCTAGTCTACTTAATGAAACTAAGAATGACATCAAAACCATTATGAAGGATGCCCTAAAAGGAAGTGTCATATCAGATACTATCGATAGGATGAGCTATGATTATAAGGACGCCAAGATAACAGGCATATCCATCTCAGATATCAACAATGTAGTAGGGGAAACCAAATTCGTAGATTGTGAATCCCCTGAGGACTGCAATGATGGTAGAATCAAAGTCACTATAAATTTTTCAAAGTTAGAAGGCAAACCAGTTGCAACCATAGAAACCAACACAAGCACAATAAATGTCTACATGCCACCAGGGGAGTCAACATTCATAACAGACGATCCAGTAGGCATCTATGCTATAAAAATAGGGGAATTCTTTGGAAATTTCACGCTAATGGACAAAACATGGCATGGTGCGGGCAACAGCATAACTAGGACCATAGGACCAAGTGATAGATGCGATTATAATGGAGAGGACACACCATATGGTGCAATACCTCTAGATAAAAATAATGAGTGTAGAGGTTACGGGAACGGCAGCCAGTGGTACCACTACAAATATGTGTTCCAAAGAAGAGAACCGCAGAACTTAACAGAAGATGGGGGTAGTGGTTATGTCACCACTGGATGGAAGAGTGGGTTTAACTTCTCTGATAACGGGAACCGACCAATTAGGTTGAGTGAGAAAATCTATGAGCTTGTAAAGGGGTGGTTGGACACACATATCACAATTAGTATGAGTGGTTGGGAAAACTGCCTTGACCTGTTCAGCAAAGCACACCTTAGAGAGGTCAGCTACAATATATGTGGTGATTTTGATTGTCTTGAGAACTATTTCATCTCAGGTTATATAAGAGGGAAGAAGCTTGCCTACAATGAGAGTGGATACGGTTATCCGGGGTACGCAGCAAACCTCAAGCTAAACCAGTTAGTATACAGAAAGGGAGACCCAACTGCCCTTGCTAGTGAACAATATGCGTTGCCTGGCGGGCATGCTCATAAAGATACACCTAGCGAGTACATCAACATCAGAGGTAAGAAAAACGCCTTAATCGATGACCCTAGTTACCAAAGCATAATCTCGCAAGAACCTGACAACACAATCTTAGAAAATACCACCAACTATTTTGATGAAAGATTCTTTAAGGATAACTCATATTCTGATGGGCCACTCGAAGACTTGGTTGGGAAAATAAAAGAATCTTCCAGAGATTATGCTTCCTCTATGGGGTTCTATTCAGAGGAACCAAGATATAATTTAACCGTTGAAAGCTGGCAATATTATGTCCACAAGGATATCTCTGGTGGTGATAACTGGTATTGCGGTGAGTTTGTAGGATGGTATATACCTAGCTTTGCTGGAGGTTCTTATACTGCGACTGAAGCACTTGATAAGTTCGGTGATCACGCAATGTTCTTCTCATTGCCCATGAATTTCACCTGCAATACATACACCTTAGTGGCGGTTAAGGAGGATTATAAGTTACTCAGGAACACAGAGGCACATCCAGATGATATAAACAAAACAGTTTTCCATGCAGTCTTAGAACGGGTGAAAACAGATTATTCAGAAGGCACGAGTGAGGTGGCACTATGGAAAGGTAGTGGTATCACCGAATTCGATAGAAGGTGGCTCAGACCAACAATAAAAGACATCTCAGATATGCAATCAGATATGCCCTCAGAAAAACTAAGCATAAGGCACTGCATATACTCATATAAGGAAGGGACTGGAGGGAACGAAGAGTGTTACTGGATAGGGCAGAAACCAATATGATGCAAAAATATATATATTCATACCTTATAACTAACTATAGAGGGGTTGCAAATGGGAATTGACGAGATATACGCTAAAATTGAAGATAAATATTACGCTTTTTTGGATTACCTACAAAAGAGAGGCATCCCCGTGTATTCAGTCATCGATCCGATAGAGCACGCTGGAATACCCTCTCTGCCGCTTCTGGTTGGCTTGCTCATACTAATCCTTGGGCTAGCGTATTATACAACGGCGGGCCCAGTGGGTGAGGATGTTACGCTGACTATAACCTCAAATGGTGTTGCTGTCACTGACGCCCAAGTAAAGGCACTGCTTGATGGAACTACAATCAAATCGGTGGTAAGCAGGAATGGGGAAGCCATCCTAAGTGGATTGCCACCAAACAAAAATATCACTATAACAATTGATAAACCTGGTTGCGCGTTGTGGTCCAAGACTATAACACCATCGGAAATTAATGACCTTAACCCCCAGCTGCAGTGTGAAAGTGCCATATACTCCTGCCTGGACATATCAAGCGACATGGTGACGGCATATGTACAGGATAAAGACAGCATCCCCCCAACTTCATGCGAAGTTAGAGTACACCCACGTAGCAACCCATCCACATCTATAGCTGTTGGTTGGAAAGTTGAAAACGGGGTGCTTCACATAGAAGACCCCTCACAAGACAACTGCCCAAGTAAGGATGATTATGTCGCTATACTGTGTGACAATGGAGATTACAACAATACCATATCTGGACTGCTATCTGACATAAAACTTAAGGGAAGCATAACACTCACAACAACTCAACCACCAGAAAAGCCAAATGCAACCGAACTTCCCAAGATACATATACATGTACAATCAGACACTGGACACCCTCTTGATGGTATAATAGTAAAAGCTGTCGATGCACAATGCAATGACAGAGCATCAGACTTTGCAAACGCCGTGCTCCAGGCAGCCACCGGACCAAATGGTGATGCCACATTGCAGATACCTAATGGGCAAGATTTTTATCTAGCTGCATCCGACAAGAGTGGAGTTTACAATGAGTATTGCAACTCTGACGATAAGTACACGTCAAGCCTTGATATGGAGGCCAAAAATATTACAATAGTTATGAGAGTGGGCTCAGGAACAAAAATAGAAGTTAGAGAATCTGGAACGCAAGAGCCCATCCCGGGCGCGCTCGTCACAGTGAAAGACGAGACCGGCAGAAGTGTGGGAACACCAATACTTACTGATTCCTCTGGAGAAGCAAACTTTGTCCTCTATACTGGCAAGAGCTACACCGTTGAAGTGAGGCACAGAGCTTATGAGCTCATAAAAGACACAGTAACTGGGGGAGAAGACGCCTACATATACATGGACCCCGTTGACATAACCCAAACAGGAAATCTTGAATTGACAACGGTAAAGGCGTACGGCACAAAGGACAGGCTCGGTGGGGTAACAGTCCAGCTGGTGCGGAATGATACAGTTTATGCCGAGATTAAGACAGACCGCTCGGGTTATTACCTATTAACCAATGTAGTTGCTGGCGACTACCAGACTAAAGTTCTGCCACCGGGGGGAGTCAACTATCAGAGCGGCCCAGACGTGACAATAGCGCCACAAAATACCACCAAGACAACCATAGAAGTCAAACCAGAGAAGGTAACCCTAAGTGTCATAACCTATGTTGAAATGGGCGGTAAGAAACTCAGAAAGCAGAACGTAAAGGTTGAAATGTGGGACGCACGTTACGATGAAAAAATCGAAGAAAAGACATCAGGCATAGAGAGAAAAGTGGATTTCACTGTTGATAAATGCTCTGAGGTTTACTTCGTGCTTAGCTACGCTGAAAATGAAGGTCCCTATGCTGGCAAAAAGTATGGGCCCCTGACCAGTGACCCTGAAACTTACTGTGGGTCAAGAGAGATAAAAGATTTAGTGTTGAAAGAAAAGCCAGACCAGACTACAGTTAGTTTAACAGTAACTACACCCCAGGGTGATGAAGTAGACCAGCTGATTCCTGGTAACCATTACAATGCATTGCTTGAGGTAGCACTCCCAGAATACACAAAGAAGAACACCTACAATCAGGTTGATGTTGAGATGTTCGTTGGTGAGACTGGAAGCCTGCTCAACACAGAAAGGACTCCTGTGATTATAGGCACCGTCGGCCTGCAGGACCTAGCAACACAGGACCCTTATATATCAGACGTCTTCAAATCTGATGACTACAGCTTCGGCCAGCAGCCAAGCAGAGAGGAAACAGGACCTAGCAAGTACATTAAGATAACTATAACCAAATACACTCCGGGTACATATGTAGCCAGAATCCCCTTGTATGTAAGGAAGTTAGCTGATTACGAAACCACTAAGATAAGTTACAAGGCAACGTGGGTCCCCCCAAAAGGGAACAGTATATGCTCTGAGGAAGGATGCCTCTGGACACGCAATAGTTACCAGATAGTTCCAGAAGGCACACCACAGCTTTACGGCCTTGACTCCGGAGCGTTTTACGCTTACAAAGCATGGCTCACTGCAAGCAAAAATGGCTCACCAATAACAATAGACACACCTATAACACAAGACGCTTACTTCTACCTGCACATCAATGCAACTGCAAGAAGCGACATAACAAGTTGGGGAGTTAAATTTGAAACCATACCAGAGATAGCAGAGCCCATTGCCTATGAAGGAACGATATACAGGGCTAGTGGAGCAACAACAGAGATAACATCAACAGGATTAACTGGTTATACGATAACAAATGACAAGGATATCTATGCACTACACAGCGATGACCAGCTTTTGTTGACTGTCACTATGAAAGCAGTTTCGCCTGGCAGATGCTCTCTGGTACCATTCAATGACCTTGCACACTCGCTAAGCTTTAAGGTATCAGAGGTTCCACTACTCAAAAAAGAAACCCTAATTGCTGGTGTAACCGCAACCCTACAGGCCAAAAGCTTGTTTGAGAAAGGGCAGGATTACGCTAAGGACCTCTGGGCTAGTTATGACGTAGAGAATGAAACCCTGCCAACCAACTACAAGAAATTCAAGCTGATATTCCAATTCGGCAACACAGCGGGAGAGACTATAAATGCAAAACTTGTCCTGGATGCAAAGGACAAGAGCCTATCATTTACCAATGTAACAGTAGATGGTGAATCCAACCCGGGAACAGGCACATACATACAAACTACTGAATTCGAAGTGCCATCAAGTGGTGCTGAAGTTGTGATAGAAGGAGAGGGAACAACCCAATCAACAAGCAACATGGACATATACTTCTGGGAACAAGACACACCAAGGCCAGACACACCATGGGCAACCATAAGCTATGGTAAAATTGATTACTCTGCTAGCATTAAAGCGTACGAGAAAGGAGCTGTATTAAAAGGCGTCTCCGAGAATGCAGACGAGGTCAGAGTCTGGGTTTACAAGAGCGTTGATGATTCTGTATCCAGTATCGGAGGAGGTATTATCGAAGGGGACCATGTCAAGATAGCTTACGACAACAACTCAGTGATTGAATGGGCGTCTTTAGAGCCATCTGGACCCTACTTTAAGTACGTAGTCCCTGAAGATAAACCAATCAGGGGAAAACTAACAGCAATCATCACGAGCTCGAAATTTGGCGAGATTGATGAAACACTAAGCTCGTCTTACGTCAGCTTTACACCGAAAAGCACAAACATAAAAGATTTCCTGAACATGAACTTGGTCTCTAACGAGGAGAAGACAAAAGATATAATAGTAGCCAGCCACTACAACGAGCCTCTTGATATGACCATAGGAAACATCCAAAAAGACGGATGGAAATTCTCACTCGAAACAACTATATACTCACTAAAGCCGGGAACAGCAACAGTGTTCATGAAGAGAGAAACCCAGAAAGGGAGTGGCAAGGTAACCATACCTGCCAAAGGGAAGGCAGTAATTAAAGTTACCGCAAGCCCTGTTGACGTGAAGTGCAGGTACAACGAAACGGCCTTGCTCCAACTTGATGTGGAGAACGTCAGGAAGCCTTATGTGTATTCCTTTGCCTTAAACTGTACCAATGGCACTTCCGGCGTAAGTTATACTACTGCAGTACCGACAGACCATATAGTCAGGCTAGACATAGACCCATCAACTGTCACGCGCTTTGATTGCTTTAACAATAGTGCTGAGAGTGGATTGGACACAGCGTACCTTTGCGACGCTGAGCAGTTTGGGGTGTCTCTGCTTGATGCAGCCTGGGCACTTTACACAGACGATTACTCTGTTGAACACTCTTATTTCTATTCACTTGGAAAAGATGAGTTAGGTCAGGAGGGGCTATCACAAATTCTCAGTAGGTATGGGGACAAATTTGAGATAAGCCATGTATACAACAGTGAGGACTCTGCCAAAGCTACAAAAACTACAGACATAGTCCTAGATGGAAAAGCTGGTTGTGGCATCAATAAGGTAGTCCTAACTAAGATAAACCATGATGAAGACATCAGGATAACTATAACAACTAACAGCAGTGTTCCATGGTGTGGTAGAGCAGCCCACGCCTATTTGATAGGCCTGCTAAACTACGACCAGAACTTAAGGCCTACCCTCGGAAAATACTACTCGTTCGATACAAGCATGGAGGGTGAAAATGTAATAGATGCAATACAGTACGCTAAGAAACAGGGCAACTCCATATCGAACACAATGTTATTCAGCTATGGTTCTGCCGGTGAAAGTTATTCTGCCCAAACCATAGTCAATGCAAGAGCTGGTGGGAGACCGCAGAGTTACATAAAATACAAAGACTGCGAAATCATGTCCGGCACTGATTGCCCAATATTTGCGATTAACTTCTTTACAACCCTGAAAGAACCAATAATAGGTTACTTTGATATAGACAACAAGGACGACATACATGTTGGTTTGGTATACGACAGGAGCGAGATTACCACTGAAGGTGCGGGGAACCAGCTGGACACCTACCGGGCATTATTCATAACCCGGCTCTTGGATTATGCTGTTTCTGGGAATATGGGCCAGGGCATATGGATTGGCTCCAACAACAGCCAGATGATTTACATCCCAACGAAAGACACAAGCCAAAATATTGTTGACTTAAGCCCTGTTACGCAAAGAGTTTTGGTTTATGGTAAGAATTACTATGATGTGGAAAATGAGGAAATTACAGGTAACAGGAGCGTCCACGTGCACATAGACATAGATGACGAACCGCGCTATTGTGTCGTTGGCAACCTCAAACCAGATGGAACTATAACTGATTCGCAGGAAGAAACACCCGTATTCCAACCAAACAGCAAAGACTGGCCATATGGTATTGATGTATTTGACTGGACATTACTACCTGGCAATGGAAGAAAACGGGTTGTAGCTTACTGTATGGATAAGAATGGTGTCACTTCCAGGATAAGTGTGGGTGAGATTCTACTTGACACTACAGGTATGCTAGTGTTCAGGGGCGAGCAATATCCAAATACACTCAGCATGTACAAACCAATGATAACTAAAGACCTGTTTTATCACTTTATCGTGATGAATAAATATGGAGAAACTACCAAATGCTGGATGGAATACAAGGATAAAGAGTATATGACAGAAGGGGAGATTAGCTTAGGTACTGCACCGGAGGATAAAAACATATGCAACAACGGTCAGAACGACAACAGTCCAATTCCTGGAGTCTCAGATAACTGGCAGATAGATGATGGCTGCTGCTATCCTGTAGGTGGAAATTCAGGAAATGTTGAGGGCAGCGGAACAGAAAAAACATACTTCTTCAATATGCAGGAATTCACCTGCAACAGCCCGATAGTTGAAACGGAAAACGAGGAGATTCCTGTAGAGATATGGTGCATGAACAGCTTAGGGCAAAAGAAAAAATTAATTGATGTTAACTTATACAGGCAAAGCACCGACGCACCAATGTTTGTTCTACCGGGGGACTTTACATTCTCTGTAAATGGAACCTACGAAAACGGTGTTATGACCAGCAACTATGGAGGTCAAGGGTTATACTTTGACAGGAACATTGTATGGAACTCAACCGAAAATGGACTTGAAGACACCTGGCACCCCCTACAACTTAACAAAGAAATAGAAACGGGAATAGGCCTAAAAATCACTAAAAGCGTTGGCAAGAATGATGTCATGATACATGATAAACCAGACCTTGAAGGAGATTGGGAAGATGAACTCACAAAGGAGAGCGATAAGGTATATACACTCAAATTCATAGCTAGTGATAATGATGGTGTTGGCTCATGTATAGCAAGAATCCAACACAAAACAGATGGGAGTTATTACCTAAAATCATGCAAAGTAGTAGAGAAACTTGGGACAACTACCCCAAAGAAGGTTATATACTCTTGCCCGATGGAGCTACTGGAAGGTCCAAATGACATTACAATCAACTGCACAGACTTAACTGGAAAAACCAATACAGGTAGATTCACGGTCACTCTAGACGAACAAGGCCCAGAGATAGTGAAAGATAGCATAAAAGTGGGTAAGTATGGGAACATAGACGAACAAGGTACAAGAGTAAGAGCCCCAGACATAAACTTCACAGTCAAGGATGACTACTCTAAACCAGTTGAATGTAATTTGACCATCCCGCCTGCAGAGATTTACAAGAACAATGGCTATAACTTTTTAACAACAACATATGAGTGTGAGCTAACACCAACTGGCGACCACACTGTGCTCGCCGAGTGCACAAGCCCAGACTTCTCTGTGCTGTTCGTTAATCTTGACCCAAGCACGTGGGGGTTCTCATGCAATGATTCTCTCGGAAACGTGAGAAAGCAAGATGTGTATATGCCAAAAGGGTTGGGTGAGGAGGCTCCATCCATACTACAACTGAAGGATGACATAATGGAAGCCTGCAAGATAATAAGATACAAAAGAAGTCAACAGTACATAGAGGACAAAGGTTTCATAGACCTAGGAGAAAATGGTTCAGTTGAGGTCCGTGATGGCGGCCAGATAGACAGGGATGGTATCCTTATGGAGATATACTACAAGAACGACGGGAAGAGTGTAACTAGGAAAGACTTAGCTAGCCATATGAAATCACTTAATATTGATGCAGGTGTGCCAAGAGCCGCTTCCTGCTCAAAGCAAGCTGTTTGTGGAACCTCAATTGACTTAGTGCTAAAATATGCCACTGCAAACGTTGGTTCGACGATAGTGAATAAAGAAGTGGCAGAACAAGCTGAGAAGCAACAGAAGGGATTGATTAGGAGAATATTCTCTGAATTGTATCAAAAAATAACAAAGAAAACAACTGAAGAAGTTAGTAGTGAAGTAACAGAAAAAGCAATTAAAGGTATGAAGATGCGGGCAGGGAAGGTACTCAAAGGAAGTATGAGTGCAGAGAAATTTGCGAAAAAATTCAATAAAGAATCTGTTGATGAAATTGTAAATTTCTTTAAGAAGAATCCAGAGAAATATAAAGATTTGATAATTTCTAGTAAAAAAGATGTGAATGGGCTACCAAAACTGCTGGCCAAAGGAGAGTATAAGACAGCAGGAATTACATTGGCAGGCATTGCAAAGAATGTCCCTGAAGCATCACCTATACTGGTAAAAGGCTTTGGAACAACATCACCTGAGGTAGCTACGAAGGCCATAGAAAGAATGTCAATGGCCATAACTAAGGAGGGTGTAGGCAAATGGTTCGTGAAGATGCTTATCATAGATGACATAAGTCGTATGCTACCTAGGGCGATTGCCGGAGATTATGCAAAGTATCTCACAGGTATAGAAGAAACACTTGATTCAAGGTTCCCAGGAGACCTGACAGATGGTGACTGTGACACTTCTTATGACTTCTGGTCAAAAGTTGGTGCTAACATTGATGTCTTCCCACTCATTGGAGATTATGTAAAGGCGTTCACTCCAGACCCGTTCCAAACAGTGGTGTGCAGTCCAAAGAAACTGGAAGGGGGAAGATTGTATATAATTAGTGTGAAAGGGGCACAGGTCAACTTGGATTCCAAAGAGATGCCAACATGGGCACAGGTCATGGGCAAGTGCTTTGACTCATGTGCAGACTACCAGTGCTCGGTAACAATCGTCGAGGAGAAGAAGTGAAGGTCGCTACGAAAAAGGGTCTCTTGCATCTTTGCCAAGCAAAACTTTAAATAATCCTATTTGGTATTCTAAATCATGGCACTTGTAGATATTTACCATCAAATAGAGGACAACTACTATTTCTTCCTTGACTGGCTAGATGAAAAAGGAATTCCGATATACAACGTAGTTGACCCAATAGAAGCAAAAGGCATCCCAACGTTCCCACTTGCTGTTGGGATGGTGCTTCTAATCCTCTTGCTATTGCTATCCTTAATAATAGGTATGGGCACTCAAGCAAACATGAACGTGAATGTAACCGTTACCACCAATGGCAATGCGCTGGCAGATGCCTCTGTTGTAGCCATCCAGGATGGGGAAGAAGTGAGTATAAAAACTACAGGTGATGACGGAAAAGTTTCACTCACAATTCCAAAAGCAGAAACGAGAATAAACGTAACCGCAGAAGGGTGCCAATCTCAGGAGAAGGAGATAAATGAATCCGGGAACCTGAGCTTTGAACTAACATGTGGGGGAAAACCTGCTGGTTGCATACCTATTTCAGCAACCATAAGCATGGTCAGGCTGACTGGTGATGACAACAAAGCACCGAAGAACTGCCACGTAACTATCTTAGATGATAAGGGAGACCCAACAGGTATAGAATGGCGCGTTGATGGCTCAAAGTTGTATCTTCCTGACCCTGATAAATATTGTATTAAGGAGAATTACACTGTCCAGATTTCATGTACTGGGTACAAGCTGGTTGACACAGGAAAAAACATTATGAGTGAAATAAATGGGATGGGTGAGCTTGAGTTGCCATCAACAACTACACCTCCTGAGGACAAGTGTGCTCTTGGAGAAGAATGGAATGAAACTCTTGGGAAATGTGTAGAGAAACCAGTTACATGTCCAACTGGTGAGAAATGGGACAGCACATTAGAGATGTGTATTCCAGAACAAGTTGATGACGAGTATTCAATATATGTCATTGTAAAGAACAACAACACAGCCTTGTCTGGGATTCTTGTGACTGCCATAAGCTCATCTGGAAGTCAGTTAACAGAAGGCACCACCCAGGATTATACAGATAATGCTGGCAAGGCAGAGCTGTCCCTGAAAAAAGGCCAGAAGTTTAAGATAAAAGCAGAAGATGAAGCAGGAAAGTATTCTATGGTCATAACCAAAGAGTATACCGCTGACGCCACAAAAACCATCAACATCAGCATGCCAAAGGGAAGCCAGACTACAATAAGGGTTATTGACAAGGAGACAAAGGAAAGCATTCCTTCTGCAACTGTCCTGCTCTACAAGGGGACTGAGGCATACGCAGCATTTACTACTGATAAAAATGGAAAAGTTGGTCTGACACTGCCTCCAGGAGTAACATATACCGCTTATGCATATGCCAATGGCTACAAGACCGATAAAGGCACAATCGCCGCTGGAAGCGCCATTACAATAAGCCTCCAGAAGGTATATGCACTTGAAGCAGGTAACCTAACGCTAAAAGCAGAAAATGCTTTGGACGGAAGCTCTATGGAAGGTGTTACATTCAGAATTTTCTCAAAGATTGGTAACGTGCCTTATGGTGGGTGCATCACAGGCTCAGATGGCAAATGTGCCATTTACTCCCTGCCAGAGGGCAGTTATTCTGTATACGCAACACCAAAGGGCAGTTACGATGAAGAGGACGTAGGTTCAGTTGATGTAAAGCATGGGGAAACAGTAGAAGAAACAATTAAGATTTACCCCTCCACGTTCAAATTAACGGTTTACACATGGCTGAACGGTGGCACCCCTAAGAGATGCGCGTCTGGGGCACATGTCACAATTGGGACTACAAATGACATAGGTGTAAGCACCGAGCTAAACGACAGCTACACTGACAACAATGACTGCAAAGCAGAGTTCCATGTTTATAAGGGTCAGGATATCTGGATAAAGGCAACCTACACAGACGGTGGAAACATTCTCAGGGCAAGTGCCACATACACAGTAACTGGAGAAAAAGAAATAAACCTGATACTAACGCAACCAACAGCTAATGTCTCGTTCAGCATGGGCGCGCTGGATATGGCTCCTGGTGATGTAAAGACCGGGACGCTATCCTTTGGTCTCCCATATTATGACAGCGACGGAACCAGGTATAAAAACATTGAAATTAAGCTATGGGTTGGTGAAGAGGGGGATACTACAGACGCAGTAAAAACACCAGTCATGATAAACGGTTTTGAAGACTCTAACATGCAAGGTGCTGCTGTATACGGGTACAAGAACTACCCGGGGACCACCATAGTTAGCGATACAAGCGGCGAGTACCTGAAATACCTTAAATTTGTAATCAGCAACAGCTCCGCTTACTACTCCAACAACATCAATACTTCTGTTAACGTGCCGATAAAGTTGAAAGCAAAAAATGCTTTTGAAGCCGACCAAACAATAGTCCATGTGAGGGGTAAGTGGACCCCACCAAAAGGAAATCCAATAACTGCCGACTTTGATTTCAGGATAAATCTAACAGCGGGTACAAGCTGGTGCATGCTCCCTGGCGGAAGTGATTTCAGTGCATTTAAGGCCGGCTTCACGATAACCCCTGATGACAACGAGAGCCACTGGGAAGAGCATATGAGCACCACGAATGGCTCGGAATTCTACCTTAACATAAGAGCGATAGCCGCCAAGCAGCTTGACAGTTATAAGATAAACATGAAAACCCAGCCATCATATGGGTATTCTGTACTGAAGCTACTTCAATACTTCATTGGAAAGAATAGCCCACCAACAAATTACAAAGATGTAAACGAAGATGTATCTAGTAGTGGTATGGACCTAGAACCTGCTGACGCCTCAAAGGGTCTAGGTGACTTATATCAGTTAAACCAGGATGATGAAATCTCTTTGAGAATCAAGCTGAAGGCAATTCACAACGCAACTGGTACCAACTGGATAAAACTATTCGATGATGAATCATGCAAGAAATCTTTTGAAATACGGGATGTGACCAACAAACCTACACCACTGCCAAACGTCACGGTTGAGGAGCACTATTTCGTACAAGTTTGTCCACCAGAAGGTTACACAGGAACTATATGTAGATGGGGAGAAAGTGATGCCGATAAAATTGATAACCAGGAACTGGAACTCCCAACCTACTCGGCAGTATATGGCGAGGGCAGGAACTTTAGCATAAATCTTACCTTCAACAATATCGGTAGCACACCTGCAAACGTCCACATTGAAGCTGTAGATTCTGTGGGGGGCATAAGCTCATTGCATACGCCAGCAGATTTCACCATCCAGCCAAATAACCAGACAGAAGTTAACATAACTGGAAAGGGCGCTTCTGCCCAAGCAGGCACGATTAAATTGTACTTGTCCACATCGGCTAATGGCGCTAAAACACTATGGAGAACTATAAAGTATGGACCAGTTGACTATAACATAACCTTGTGGGCAAATGCCTCTATCAGCGCTGGCGGAAACGAGCTGAAGGAAGAGTTAGTCAAACAAATAGACAGCGTAAAAGTGGTAGTATTCAGAAACAACAATCCCACAACAGGCATAACAAACAATGGAAAAGTAGAATTCAATTACATCGACCCTGTGAATGGGCAGACCACTAAGGAGCTAAGAGGGGTGGATAATTATTACATCTTTAACCATGACGCTATGAGTATCACAGCAGGGGATAGGAGTGCTGAAGTACATGTGGAGTATGGTGAGTTCGGAGGCCTAACAAAAGGTTACCCCGTGCAGGGGATGGAGGTAACACCAGACGGAACGAGGTTCCCAGCTGATGGAGATTACACGCTGAGTGTGACCAATCTTAGAGAATCCAAGGTTGTGGGTGTGAACTCATCATGGCTCAGGTCTGCTAACTTTACACTGGATATCACCGGGTTTGATGTAGACAATGCTAAAAACAGAGGGTATGACACAATGATACAAGTTTTCATCTACAACAGCACCAATGACCTTGTGAATACAATAACTCCAGATGGTGTCGTGAACATAACCCTGCCTGCCAAGGGAAGAGCGGACATAAATGTCACCGTGGGGCTTTTGGAGAACAAGATATCAGCCTGCATCCAGGAACCATTCGTTGGAGAGATAAAGGTAACCCCCTGTTACCAGGACACAAAAACATATGAATTCCATTATAGTTGTGCTGAGCTTGTTAGATACCAGCCAGCTAACAGGAAAGTTGAGTACATATTCACAAAAGACAACACAAGCTATACCGAGAGCCCTGCAATAACAGTGACCTCACTAGCTAACAAAAACCTGAATGTATTATTTGGATTCGAAAAGTATAACTCATGGTTAGACACATCATTCGAAAACTTTGAAATTAATATAACTACATTCTATCAGAATGGTGCAAAAAAGCAGACGTGCTCCCTAAATACCGAACATGATGGAACTATCAAGTGCGAGTTACCTCCAAACGGTACAGCGCAGGTGTCCATAAAGGCGAGTATAGATCCTGATAATCCGCCTGAAAAAGGAGACCTTTACATATCTTATCTACATATAACCCCAGATAGATGGCTTGAAGAGAACTTCACTTTGACGTTTAGTTATAGCGAAACTGGGGAGTACATATCCAAGTACACTGTGCATAGGGACACACATGAACCATTAGACATAACCAAAGAAGAGGTAATAGATAATGATAATGTCTGCTGGTTTGGTGCTGGCCATTACACTTTATGCGATAGCACACAACTCTCGAAAGTTATCGACGTTATTGGTAAACACATAAATGCGAACGGAGGGCTATTAAGGAAAGAATTTGCATTCGGGAATGATATCGCCACCATTAGCACAATCCAAACAATTGCTGGAAGCCAGGTGAAGGAAACTGAAGACGGCGCATCATATGGCGATATCGTGGTCAACATATTGACACGAGATAAGAAGATAACCTGTGGTGTGGTAACCATAACCGCACAACAGGTAGGGGGGTTAACGCGTGTCAATATAACTGTGGATAAAAACCAACCATGGTGCGATAATGGGGAGGAACCCTTCCTATTCACTGGATTAGCTAATTACGACGAGGATTTAGCTGAGAGCACAGGCGCGCCAGTGAAATTTATGAGGTTTGATGGAGACGCTACCGAGTTAAGCAAATTCAGGGATGCATTTGAGTACATAGACCCAGATTACATCCCAGTAGTCTTTGGATATGCTTATGCTAATGGGGAGGTATTTGATACTGGCAGTGAGAACCCGCCAATAGTGGTCCACTACAAAGAGTATAATTGCTCAGGGACGCCACCCGAAGGAACCAACGACTGCATAGACCTACCATCGTACTTACAATTCATCTATCGGGATTTCTACAACAATCCCGACTCACCAGATGGTGTAGGGTACTTTAGTTATCAGTATATAAGTACAACAGAGACAAATAATTTCTTCGTAGGTATAGCATACAAGAAGGCAATGGACGAAAGCGAACTAGACGAGCTGAGGAGGATACTGGCAAGCAACTTGATAAGCTACTGGACTATGGGAAACACATCTTGTATACAAGATAACACAGGTGAGTTAATAGGAGAAAATTTAAATGGCAAAGTTTGCTCGATGATTGGCAAATTACCAAGAGGTGAGGGTGCCATAGACCTTAAAACCTTTGACCCTACCAATAGAGGGTTTAAAGACTCAACTGGGAGCGATGGCAAGATTGGGCTGAACCTTACATTCGGTTCAGGTACAGTGTCATGTAGGATATGGAACAACTGTGGTTCAAATACCTGTAAAAACGAAACCCTGATAAAAGGAGTAAATTGGGATAAGGATAACACCTATGTAGAAGTGCCTGACTGGACTGTCCCAACAGATACTGGAGGAGGGAAACAGATTAAAGCAGAGTGCTATTCTGGTGGATACAAGGGTACTGGTGACCCTGTTTCTGCCGTCGTAGTTGTCGACAAAACAGCACCTACAGTCAGTGAAGATGAAAACTGTGACAGCGAGCCATGCTTTGAGGAAGGAGATGACCATGACCTGACATTCACAGCCACTGATAAGTATGGTATAGCTTCATGCGAAGCATTTAGGGTCTATAGCGACGGTTCAGTTACACCATTAAGCTGTGGGCGTATAGGTGATTCAGATAGATTCAGGTGCTCTGGTATAGAAAAGCCGCCAGAAGGCCAGTACCACCAGTATCCATCAGAGTACTCAGGTGACTGCGGTTCGTACCACCTATCAAGTGATGGGAGGGCGTGTCTTGACATAATAAACTACACCTGCACAGACAAGAATGGGAATACCGCGGAGGATAGGCAGATAAAAATCTTCTGGGGAGAGAGTAGTATTGAGGTACATGTAAAAGAGATTTACTCCCAGCTTATCAACTTAGCTAATAATGGTGTGGTAGAATACGGAAAGGTGGAACCAATTGAGTCTGGTAAAGCTGTTGTATACAACACAATAACCAAAAATGGAGATACTCAATCTGTACCTGTGTACTACACAAGTTCAACTGAAAACGTGATAAAGTTCAACATCACTGGGAAATTTGGCATTAGCGACCTTAGTTGCGATGACGCACATATCATAGGGCCTAATAGCGATGAGCTCACTCCCTCACAAGACCACGACTCAGCACCAGGATGGAAAGACTATACACTAGATTTCAACCTGGAAAGCGAAGGTGAGTATGTTGTGAATATAACTTGCATAGGAAATGGGAATTACGAGGATACGCCCTCTATGAAAGTGCCCGTAAAAGAATAGTGACTGCATTACTGGAGAGGATAGTCATAAACTTGTTTGGGAGTCTGGATGAATTCTTAGGAGTGCCTCCAGAGCTAACCCTGCTTTTCCTCCTAGCAAAGCTAGCCATCATAGGCGCGCTTCTGTTTGCGGTTTACAGGTATTTCACGAAGAACAAGCTCGTGCTGGCCCTGGCTGCAGCAGTCATGGCATACATCCTGTTTTTGTAAGCAACACTCTCGCTGCTGCGTTCCTCGCTCTCTCACAGAAAAAATGTACATTCTGCTTTTGTAGATGCAACACTGGCAAGTCAATGGTCCAAACATCAGGCAATCACAGGTTAAGCCGTTCCAGCCAGTATGGGCGCGGACTCCACTATTGCCCTCTTTTCTATGTTTTTGGGTATTGCGCTGTTGTCTGCGCTTCGAGCATAGTTTTTTATATTTTTGGCTCTTTGATTAGCTTATGAACCTTGGATTCCTTGGTGACATAAAAAACACCATAGACCTGTTATTCCTTGGATTTAAGGTCGTAGTTCTTGTATTCCTTGTAGGATGGGTTAGGGGCCACCTGGGCGGAGGGATAATCGCAACAGTTGCCATACTCATCATTGGATGGCTTGTGCTCTTCAAATACTTCTATTTATTTGGGCCAATGGCAGTAATTTACCTGATATTGATAGTTGGAGGTAGTGGTGTTATAATGGATATAGCCTTTGGTAGGTCCATGTACCTCGAGGAACCATACATAGGAAAGGATTTGATGGATGGAAGGAGGCCCCCACCAATATGAAGGTGAAAACTTGAGAACAAGTGAGATAAAACTAAACAAGAAAGGTTTTCTCCCGCTTATAGCTGGGATTCCAACAGCCTTGATAGTTTTGATAGTGGTAATACTCCTACTGGTGCTAAGCCCTGCTATCCTTATGCAAATTCGTGAAATAAAGCTGCTTTTCCAGATATTCGCTGCGATAATCATTCTCTCATGGGTCAGAAACACCGTTGGCCCTGGGATGGTATCAATCCTGATAAGCTTAATCCTGATATATATCTTCGTCCTTATGGTCCCCGAACTTCTCGGCGCGATATGGGCAATGTACATCCTGTTGACATTCGGCTTGTGGTCAATGATATTCTGGGGTCTGCCTTTGATTTTCAGGAAGTGATTAAAAATGAAGAGTATAATGTTGAGTGCCTGTCAGAAGAGCATAAAGTTAAATAGCGGTATTGCAAAAAAATAACTTGGTGGATAGATGGGAGACATAGTCAATGATTTGAGAGTGGCTCTGACACTAGTCGTACTTGTCTACCTTGCCCAGTGGGCCATCGCTGGCACGGGCTCCAGGAAAGTAGGGATAATAGTTGCACTGGTAATAGTGTACCTAACAGTCTGGCAACACCTCATGGTTCTTATCATCGTGATAGCATTCTTCTTCGGATACGCTTTCTTTGAAGCCTTTGAGAGCACGTTTATACCACTGGATCAGGGAGGTTGAAATGGACACTTTTACTCTCGTAGTATTCCTGATTCTGATAATAATAGCCATACAGGCTAAAGTCTATGCAATAGCGCTGCTCCTAATGGCATTCCTCTTGTTCACCCTTAAGTCAAGAACTATGATATTGATTGCAATAGTGGCTGGAGTTATAGGGTTCTTCTTAAACTATTCGTTCAATGTGGAGTTGCAGGTAATAATGATATTGATTGTGGTCCTGCTCCTTGCTGGTGCCATGCTCACTTCAAGGAGTGAGGGACCTGGCTCATATACGCCAAGTGCCTTTGGGGTGTTTTGATGGATACTCTGACCCTTTTGCTGCTGTCACTGATAGTTATCGTTGGATTCTACACTGAATGGTGGGTTGCACTGATTGGGGTAGTCCTTCTGGTCGCGTATATTTATGGTGCAAGAGAGGGGACACACGCGCCAGCACCTGCTGGTGGGGTCAAGGTGCGACCAATAATCGTACAAAGGCGTTACGTTGGTCCTGAATCAATATACCCAAGAGTGATGAAGATGAGAATCAGGCCTGACTGGGATACCAGACCGTGGTTTGAACAGGCATCCGGGGCATTTGGGCGCTTAATGGGATGGGCAACCAACGCTGGCAAACCAAGCAGCAAGAGTGAAGACTGACAAACCATCAACATTTTTGCAGAAGATTTAAATAATTGAACTCCGATATTTTAATGATGGACAGGCCAATAGGGTTAATGGTAATAGTTATAATACTATCAGTTGTGACTAAAGTTTACTGGCTGGCCATACTAGTTGGTATAGCAGCATTACTGGTGGCTATAGCCAGCATTGAGATAAAACGACCAAGTCCAGTCCCATCTGGCGGCAAAGAAGAAGAGATATTAACACCTGTGATAGTTCAGGATGTTGGGGAACCGCCGTACCTTTACCCGCCAAACTTTGACTTGAAGTTAAAACCCAATGAATCGCTCATGCCATTGTATGATATAGCTGCTGGTTCATTTGGCAAGCTGTTCAGAGCAATTTATCGAACCGCCCGCGGGGACAGCCTCAGGAACTTGTCCCCAAAGAAGGTGAAGTGGAGGTAATGACGTGGATACTGACCAGCTGCTGCTGTTGCTTGTAGTTTGCGCAGGGGCTTACCTCGCTGGATACCGCGGCCTTGCAATTGGCCTTGCCATAATCACAGGGCTAGTAGCTCTGGCTGGTGGCACAAAAAAGAGCAGAAAGTATCAAACGGTCGCTATTGGCGGCGTAAATGTGCGTGGTGCGGAAATGCTTGAGCCCATAATCATTGAAAGCACTAGGGGTGCCCCATTTAGGATACCCTCAGACATGGACATGAGGATAAATCCCAAGTGGAGTGCGACTAACCTTATAGAAAAGGCAACACAGAAGGGGCTTGCTCCGTTCGCCAGGCTTATACACAGGATGTTTTACAGGGGGAAGTCACAATGAACGCACTGATATTTGTAATAGCGCTGCTGGTAATAGGCGCGGTCTTTGGGTCTCCCTGGCTTGCTTTGATTAGCATTGGCGCAGTTTTCCTGACAGCAATAGCATTAGTAATCGAGAGAGCTGAACAACAGGCAGCCCCAGCAGGTGGGACTGGTAGAAAGCACAAGATAATACAAGCGTCCATGGATGACTGGGACAACGATGACACCATGACATATATGATGGCCATGTCAGGCTCAAAGCCGATATCCTTAAAATCCCCTGAGGACCCAATGAAAGCCGTAACTAGTGCTTTTGGTGCAAAAGGAAAGATACCAGCCAGTGTCGTCAGAAATGTCCTGCCTTTCAGCAACTATGGCAGGGATTCTACGTTTGAGCACGTATTCATTGGCCTTCCAGTCAGTATTGGCAAGTTGATATCAAAAAAATAGGTGAGAAAATGAAAATTAGCAATTTTATCGTTGTTTGCGCACTCCTGACAATGATGCCACTGGCCTCTACACAGGTCATAACGCCAGAAGATATACAAAAAGAAACTGGCTGTCAGGTCTATGACACTTACTGGCTATGCCCACAGACCATCGTCCTGGAAAATATTCCATTAAAGTATACAACTAACTTAGTTTGCTATGAACTAGACAATGAAAGTTATGGTTGCTATGGCAATGCAATCTTGTTATCAGACGCGCACTACCAAGAGTGCCAGATTTATATCCCACTACTTGCAGGGAACGAGGTCGACTACACTAAGATGCAATATAACTACAACTGCCATGATAGGAAATGGAAGAGTGGTTCAACTGTCGAGCTACTCACATACCCTGACTTGTTAAATGGAATAGATTGCCATACCACTGAAAGCAATGACTCGTACTCTGAGAAAGCATGTAAAGCTAAAGGCCAAGCCATAGTGGCAAACGCTACAATTGACGAGGAAAACGGAACAAAATACCTAATCGTTATGAGCTCAAAGCCACAGACTGGTATTATTCCAAATCTACAGAATGGTATCGTTCTGGAGACATGGCAGTGGGTTGCCATTGCATTGTTTGTACTGGTTTTGGTGTGGATGTACCTAAAAAGGAGAAAATAGCTACTTGGTATCGAGCCGTGTGAGCATTTTCTTGTTGATTTTGATTAAATCCTCGTTAAGCCTTTTTATTGAGGCGACCAGCGGTTTAATCTCATCAACCTCTCTCTTTAAATCAGCCAATTCTTCCCTGATAGCCTTGGTATCCTCTCCAGTAGTTACGTTTTTCTCATGTATCTCGTTTAGATGGGCGTGTATCCTCTCAAAGTGCTCCCCATGTTCACCAAGCTTCTCCATGGCAGGCTTTAGGTGCTCACCGCTCTCAAGGAGCTTCACCGCCTGGTCTGCCTTCTCACTAACATCTGCTACAGTGGTCTCGGGATTCGCCGCTGCAATTATGTCTTCTATATCCTCATCGTTCAATCCCATCTGCTTCAGGTTTGAAACTATTTCTGTTTTGGTAACGCCTTGGGCATTCATCTCTTTTACTATCCCTACTATACGATTGAAGACAGATTTTTCCATATCTAAACCTCAAAGTATTTAAAGCACGATGTAATAAAAGACAGATAACAGCTATATAAAGGATTAGGGTGGTCCAACGAAAACTCTTGAACTTCCTCATGGCCCTTGGAGAGAAGTGCTATCTGGAATCTGGGATGAGAAGGAAGTCGCTTATTATGAGAATCCGGAGAAACGCATACTCATAGTTATATATGACAAGAAAGGGGATGAAATTGCCGGTGTTGTAACACTGATGGCAAAGTTTTTCCTAGTTGAAGGAAATGCGACAGAACTTGCTTACTCTCTGGACAACACAATCCTCATCCAAAAAAGGACACCTTTATTTAAGGGTTCATTCATTGGGGTAGTCACGGACCCTACATACATAGAATATACACCAAGGAACTTGATTAATGAAACCGCTGAACTGTATAACAAACTTGACGAGAGAAACGCGGAAATCATGAGGAAAACTGGTGACTATAACATCAGCCTGATTTCGCTTGAATTTGCAGGTGACAAAACTAAGGAGCTATTCGGCGAGCCGCTTGCACTTCCAGCCATGGTTGTCAGGAAACCTGGTCCCAAGACTGTGATGGAAACGCCCGTGGGCAATGTAGTGCTTGGTATAGACTTAAAAGGCGAAACAGTAAAGGAAGACATGAAGTCGTTTGCAGTTACAATCATAAGCGGCGACAAAACAAGGCTTATAACACATCTGATAGTCGAGGGTTTCATATTGAACGGCACACCAAGCTTGATTTTTGATGGAAAGAACGAATTCACGCATCTCGATGAGCCAAACAGGCAGGCAACCGACCTGCAGAGCTATGACCCTGAGCTGGAGCCATTAAGCCTCCCTTTGAGAAGGTTTGTGCCTGGAAGTGATGTGTTTGTAAACTTAGATTCACTTAATGAAAAATTATTCGCAAACATAGCAGGGATAAAACAAGGGAAAGAAACCGAGTTAGTGAGTGAAGTGCTCTCAAAAAAAGACATCAAGTCGCTTGGTGAACTGGCTACAAAACTAGAGGAGTTTACAAGCGAAGATGATAAATACTATGCAGCCAGAGCGATAAGAATATGCAAACTTCTTGATGAAACCTATCCAGGAGTATTCAACGGTGCGGTTGAGCCCAACGAGCTACTCGCCCCATGGATGAAAAGGATTGGGAGAGTCGCCCTCATAGACCTCAGTGGTATCGACAAGAGGATTGCTAAGGGTATAATTTATTCTGTGCTGACTATCTTATACAAAAAGTTAAAGGAGGAATCATCCGGTGATGAAACGCGGATAGTGGTCGCTCTTGAGGACCGTGGTGGAGATGGAGAATACATTGATAAAGAGACAAATGCCCTGATAAAGCTTTGCTCCTCCTATGGGATGGGGATATGCCTCAGAACGCCATCAGAAAGTAATGTTGACACGGACCTGTTCACGAATGCAACTGCTAGAGTAAAATGCATAAATGAAAAAGAAGTGTCAGTGCACCTCCAAACAAAAAACCCGTATAGGGTGAAGCTTAGGCCTCCATTAAGTGCAGAATAAGTTTATAGTCTCGGCTTTTTTCCAGAGAGGACATTATTTACCTTCTTGTCTATGACCTCATTAAGCTCATCTATCGTGACGTATTCCAGTGGGTTAATGCTATCCAAAGTATATTTCAGCTCATCCACCTGTTGTTTCAGGTTAACCATAGTCTTCTTTAAGTCAGAGATCTCGCCGGTTAGCTGTGTTACAACTTCTGGAGCCGCCTGCACGACCTTTTGGTTTTCCGGCTTCTGCTTGCTTAGCTCGGCAATTATCTCCGCCTTAAGCTCTTCTTTCATGGTGCTGGATGCAGCAGGACCTTTCATCTCTATCTCCTTCAACTTCTTGTTGTGGGACACGAGCGTCCTGCCTATGACCTGCTCATTCATCTCTATAATTTTAAGCCTCTGTGCCAGGAGCTTCATTTTTGCGTCTAAGGTGCTTATTGCACTCTCGATATCGCGCAACCCTATCGTTGCTTTCTCCCGTGTAATTCTCCTAGAAGGCAATCAACCACCATTAAATAAGACTTTAACTCAATTAAGTATGTTTCAATATAAAAGCCTTGTGATACCATGAAAGGCGTCTTAATTGATGTGGAGAGCGATAACCACATTATAAAACTCTTCATAAAGGATACCGAAACAGGGAAAGTTGAAGAGGTAGTGGATAGCTCGTTCTACCCTTATTTCTACCTGCTTGGAGTGGATGAGGAAGATGCAAAAAGCCTTGGGGAAGGGCTGAGAGGAATTGAGAGGAGCAAGGGCGCCCTGAAGATAATCGCTGAAAAGCCATCTGATGTTCCATACCTGAGGGAAAAAGCAAAAGAGATTGGTGAGATACGGGAATATGACATACCATATACTCAGAGGTATCTCATAGACAAAGGTCTGAAGCCCATGAAGCGCTACGAATGGGTTCTTGATGGGAACAAGCTCATCTCCTTTAAAGAGGATGTAGGTAAGTGGTCTGTAAGCAGGAAAGCTTTTGACATAGAAACCTATAACCCCCAAGGCATGCCAAGGCCGTCACAAGACCCTGTTATAATGGCTTCCTTCTGGAATGAGGAACTGGGGAAGGTCATCACATGGAAGCCAGCAAAGGCTAGCTTCGTTGAGATGGTTGAAGACGAGAAGCGGCTTATAGCCAGGATAACTGAAGAGATAAACTCGGCAGATGTAATTTATACTTATAATGGAGACAACTTTGACCTGCCCTACATAAAGAAACGCGCTGACAACTATAAGATACCAACAGCCATAGACTTAAGGCGCGGGGGGCAAGGCACAAAAGCCAAGATAAGAGGAAAAATCCACTTAGATGCCTATCTTGGCGTTAATTTCCTAACAACTATAGGCTGGCTAAAGCTGCCGAGGTACAGACTGGAAGATGTATACAAGGAGTTCACTGGAAAAGAAAAGCTAGATATGGAGGTAACGGACCTTTGGAAGGACTGGGAGAACGGCACTATAGACAAGGTGACTGACTACTCGCTCCAGGATGCCGAGGCCGCATATGTCATAGGCGAGAGACTGCTTCCCCTGTATGTGGAGTTCTGCAAACTCGTTGGGCAAACCATGTTTGATGTTTCAAGAATGAGCGCCTCCCAGATTGTTGAGCTGTTGCTACTGAAGAAAGCATTCCACAAGAAACAGATAGCCCCAAACAAGCCGACAGAACACGAGTTCGTATCGAGGATAAGAAAGCCAATAAAAGGGGCGTTCGTGAAGCAGCCCGAACCCGGGCTTCACGAGAACTTAGCCATCCTTGACTTCAGGTCTCTGTATCCCTCCATTATAATAAGCCATAATGTAAGCCCTGAAACCCTCAACTGCGAGTGCTGCAAAGATGATGGATATGTATCGCCAAACGGTTACCGTTTCTGCAAGAAAAAACGTGGCATAATTCCTGAGATGCTTGAGGAACTGTTAAGCAAGAGAGTTGAAGTGAAAAAACTGCTTAAGTCAACCAAGGACCCCGAAGAGAGGAAAAGGCTGGACGCAAAACAACAGGCTTTGAAGATAACAGCAAACGCCACTTATGGATACACACTGTTTGCAAGAGCGCGCTGGTATTGCAGAGAATGTGGTGAGGCCATAACAGCATGGGGAAGGCACTACGTCCAGAACCTAATATCCCAGGCCGAAGAAACTGGGTTTAAAGTGCTTTACGCCGACACGGATTCCTGCTTCCTTGAGCTAAGGGATAAGACCAAAGAAGATGTGATTAAATTCCTCAAGGACTACAACAGCAAGCTACCGGAGGCCATGGAACTCGAGCTTGAAGGCTTTTACCCCAGAGGGATTTTTGTAACTAAGCGCGAGGGAGGGGCAGCCAAGAAGAGATACGCCCTTATACGCGAAGACGGGCAGGTAGAGATAACCGGGCTTGAGTTTGTTAGGAGGGATTGGAGTGGGCTTGCCAAAAAAACCCAGGAGAAAGTCATAAGGGCCATACTCGAGAACAAGATTGGAAAGGCCAAAGAGGTAGTTATGGACACGATAGATGCAATCAGGGAAGGAAAAGTGCCACTGGATGACCTAGTGATATACACGCAAATTAAGCGGAAGATAAGCAAATATGACGCTATTGGCCCCCATGTCAAAGCAGCAAAACGGCTTGAGGAAAGCGGAGTTAAAGTAGAGCCTGGTATGACGATAGGATATGTAGTGACGCAGGGAGCAGGCAATATAGGTGACAGGAGTTATCCTCCTCAGTTGATTGGAAACAGGAAACCAGATGTAGACTACTACATAAACAACCAGGTGCTACCCGCAGTTATGAAGATACTGTCAGAAGTAGGGATAAAAGAAGATGATTTAAAGATAGGTGGGAAGCAAAGCGACCTTGGCCAATGGGTTGGCTAAAGCCACACATTCAATATGGAGAACGTGCTGATTTTTGAACCTAGTTAAGATTTACTCCATTAATAGCATCCTCAACAGCTGCTGCCAGCAAAGCCTTTGGGTGTAACTTGCCCTTGTGGTGGTCTACACGGTCTAATAGTTTCTTAATCAGATAATCGGTAGATTCTTCGCTAAGCCTCTTATCCCTCACTTCCTTGATAAGCGACTCATCATCCCCTCTTTTCAAGTGCTGCCTCAGATCATTTAACGCTTCCGCACGCACCTTCATGATTTCATTTCTCATGATTCTCCCATGTTTCTCTCTACCAGCACTAGCTTCTTTCTCAACTTCCTCGAGGGATGCACGAACCTCTTCCAGACTCCTTATGGCAGGCTCTGGTAGATGACTATGGCTGAGGATAAACTTCCTCTTCAGCCGTATCTCTTCACGGATTCGCTCTTCTGCAGACCCGCCTATGGGCATAAAATCACCTCTGGATGGGTTTTGTATTGAATTCATCGACCGCCTGCGCGCATAGCTGGTTCCATATAAACGGCCTTTGTTCCTTAAGTTCCTTCTCACTGTTGTAGCCTTTGTCCCTAGCAAGCTCATTGATTTTTTGAATTACGCGATACTTGTCGATTGCATTCATATTTTCAAACTTCTCTAGTGCAAGCTTCTCTTGCAAATGGATGGGGCCAGTCATAAAATCACCTTAGTTACATGACTAACAAAGTAAGCAATATATTTAAATATTGTCCTACAAAAGATAGGGTCATGGTTGACAAGGAGAAGAACAAAACTGACGAGGAACTTTATTTTGAGGCGGGGAGAATCTCGTTTAAAGCCCTTCAGGAAGGGGCAAAGAAAATCAAAAAGGGCGTTAAGCTGGTTGATGTTGCAGAGTATGCTGAAAAGCTGATAAAGGATGAAGGTGCTGATTGGGCATTCCCGGCCAACATATCACAGAACGAGCGCGCAGCACACTACACTCCATCTTTTGATGATGAGTCTGTCTTCGGGGATGACATCGTGAAGCTGGATGTCGGCGCGCATATAGATGGTTTCGTTGGCGACAACGCGCTAACCGTCGACCTAACCGGAAAATACAAAAACTTGGTTAAGGCAACAGAAGATGCCCTAAAAAACGCGATAAAGACTGTCGCCCCTGGTGTAAAGAGCACAGAGGTTGGAGCTGTAATACAGGAAACTATCGAGAAAGCAGGATTCAAGCCTGTAGAGAACCTAAGTGGCCATGTACTCAGGAAGAACTTACTTCACTCTGGACTGTCCATGCCAAATGTGTCATGGGGAAATGAATTTGTGATAGAAGAAGGGATGGCAATAGCAATAGAACCTTTCGCATCCACCGGAAGAGGCAGAGTAACCGACGAGAGGCTTGTTGAGATATTCTCGCTTAGGAAGCCAGTGCCCCTAAGGAACACTGAGGCTAGAAAAATTTTAAACTATGTGCAAGAGAATTATCCTTATTTTCCATTTGCAGAAAGATGGCTGAATAGTGTCTCAAGTGGGTTCAAATTCAAGGCCGCACTTAAGGAACTAATCCAAAAGGGTGTGTTCGAAACACATCCAGTCCTAAGAGATGAAGGTCTAGTCGCCCAGACAGAGAGGACAGTTTTAGTTACCAAAGACGGGTGTGAGGTAACAACAAAATAAAAGAAAGCGGACCCGGAGGGAATTCCACTCGCAAAGGAGAAGGGCTTATAAGGAACACATAACGCCCTTACTGCTTTCCATCCCATTAAGGGAAGGGGCTGATAAGGGGGAACCGTAGGTGCCCCTTATTTTGAACCCCCGATCTTCTGGTTTCTCCCCCTCTCATTAAGAGAGGTACTAGAACCATAAGTTCTGATACCATCACCCAAAGGACGCGCTAAGGGAGGACTGGAACACAAATTCCAATCCTACCTTAAATCCAAGGGATGTATCGGAACCGTAGGTTCTGATGTCCGAAGCCAGATGCCTTATCCTAGCTAGGCTACGGGCCCGTGAATAAGATTATAGACAAAGCTATTTAAGAAAGTTAGCAGGGAAAAATGAAAAAGGTGGCAGAGTTGTGGTTCTCACAGCTCTGGGTAAACTTCGCCAATTGCAGTGAAAAATGCAACCATGGCTGGGAACGCTAGCAACCCCAAAGTGAAAAATCCAATTGCCCAAGATATTATCAGCATCACTATCCAGGTTACTATGTATTTCACTGTAAAGGCTTTCTTGAATATTCCTCCACAGCCAAATGCTGCTCCAAAATTCCCTTCGATTGCATATTTCGTCAGGGCCAATGGCAGCAAGAAAAATGCAAGAAGTGCTAAGAGTAGTCCAAGCAATGTTCCTAAGCCAACTAGGAGTGCCCCTGTGCTGCCACGTATCAGCAACGCTAATATTGGAGCCCCAACAAATACGATTACTGCAGGGATAAGGTATATAACTCCAATTATCGCAGCAATCAAACCCTTAACGAAAAGCCCGCCATAATCACTAAACTCAAAAGTGCTAAAGTCATTTCTAGATGCTGTTGCCGCCGACTTCAAAGCATACCCTAAAGGTATAAAGTTTGCAATAGGTATAACGTACAAAACTATCCCAATTATCAAAGTCGTTATATCAGAGAATGGCCTTTTGATAGCACGCATATAATCAACCATGTTTTATCACCTCATAATTGAATAGGGGTTGTTGTATATAATTCTATCTTAAGTCTCATGCCTTCAATAGAGATTCTCCCTCAAACTCCTTGTTGCAGTATGCACATATGAGCCTAAGAGGATTTTGCTTTACTATGAACTTCGTAACTGCTGGCTCTCTCGGTTTATTAGTAATACATTTGGGATTCAAGCATTTTAAGACCCCAGAAACTTCCTTAGGAAGTTTAACCTGTCTTTTTTCAGCGACTTTCCCGTTCTTTATCACGTCCACTGTGGCATTTGGTGCTATAAGCGATATCAAGTCAAGTTTTTTCTTGTCTATGTAAACATCTTCCATCTTAAGTATATCCTTCCTTCCATGCTTGGTGCTGAGGACATTGATTGCTATGACTGTGATGCTGCTATTTGGGCCGCCAATTATTTTCAGAACCTCCAAGGCTTTTCCAGCGTTTATATGGTCTATAACTGTACCGTTTTCTATGTGCTTTACCATCATCATCAATTACCACCTCCAGCAACCATCTTTATTATAGCCATTCTGGTTGGCACGCCATAAAACGCCTGTTTGAAATAAACAGCCCTTGGGTCAGAATCGCAATGCCAGTCTATCTCGCCAACCCTAGGAAGGGGATGCATAATAATTGCGTCCTTCTTCATGGTTTTCATAGTTTCAGGTGTTATGCGGTAGATGTTCTTAAGCTTCTCGTATTCTGTTTGGTCAGGGAACCTCTCCTTTTGTATCCTTGTCATATAAACAACATCAGCGTCCTCCAGTTCAAGCTTGTTGGTCTCTCTGTATTCGCCTATTTTGTACTCGTTTGGAATTGCTAATTCCTTGGGTGAGATAAACGTGAACCTTATTTTCTTGTAGTTTTGAAAAGCCTTGCACAGTGAGTGAACTGTTCTACCATATTTCAGGTCGCCAACCAGCGCTATATGCAGGTCATCCAATCTACCCTTCTCTTTCTTTATTGTGAACATATCAAGCATAGTCTGCGTTGGATGCTCCCTGCTACCATCGCCACCGTTTATTATTGGAACTCGTGAAACCTCGCTTGCAAGCTTCGCTGCCCCAGGGAAAGGGCTCCTCATGGCAATGACATCACAGTATTGTGAGATGGTTTTAACAGTATCTGCTATGGTCTCCGACTTTGCAAGTGATGTAGACGCAGGCTCAGCAAAGCCGATGACACTCCCGCTAAGCCTATGCATCGCAGATTCAAAACTTAAGCGCGTCCTGGTGCTTGCCTCAAAGAAAAGCGCGCCCATTATTTTGCCTTTCATAATATCAAGTTGCTTACCTTTCTTAACAAAGGAAAGCATTTTGTCTGCTTCAGCTAGTAGCGAATCCAGGTCTTTCCTAGAAAAATCTTCTATAGATATAACGTGTTTCATCTCAACCCCCCAGAACTAGAAATAAGGTTAGTTGTTACTAGTATAAATAACTACAAGGTTGACCTTAGAAAAAGCCATTAAACTTTGTGTTTAAGTTGATAATATTGTTTTTGGTTTACTCTGGTTGATATTGATAAATCACCATGACTTCATCAAAGTCTTTCAAGCGTGTAAAATGCTGATCTGAATTGAGAAATTTTTCATTTGGATGCCTATTAACACTCTTGTACAAAACAAACCAACCTGGAAAGGGCATATTCTTCGGGAAGTTTTCATAAAATCTTTCATCGTAGGGAAGAATTGCAAAAGTTTTTCTCTGACTATAGTAGGCTAACACAGGATATTCAAAGTTAGAATAAATTACATATCCAGATGGCATATCCTTGCTGATGTAACCAGCAACTCCCTTTGTAAGGGTTGGACCCCAGAACTCATGAACCCAAGAGGGCGTTATTAATAGGGGGCAAAAAACACACAACAGCAACATTATAGTAATGATAGCACCACGCCAGTTTTTGTGTAAAAAACTCGAAAATCCCTTAGAAGCTATCAAAATCATTGGTGTTACTGCTGGGATTACATATCTGACTTCCTTGTGAGGTATAATAGTCATAATCGCAAGAAAAAGAGCTGCCCACAATAATAAGATGGCATCACTACCTTCAAAATGTTTATTTACTAGATAAAGAAGCAACCCAACTATCACTACAACACCGGAAACCTCAAAGAGTGCACGGAGATAAAAGGTTGGATCTAAAACAGGTTCTGTGACCACCGCAGTAGTAGCCACTATAAATGGTTCCCCAAAGAACCCAAGAGTCGATTGAGCCCAAATTAGATATGGGATGATTACAATTAAAGATCCTATCACTGAGTTAACAAGTGTCTTAAAGTCTATCTTTTGAAAAAAGAAAAATAAGAAGAAGACTGGGTAGATAATGATTGAATTGAACCTCATGAGAACTGCAAGACCACCAATGATTCCAGCAAATACAGCTGTCTTTTCATGGCCTTTGACTAAAAGGTAAAGTGAAAAAACCACAAGTGAAACTGCAGGAAGACCTGTCAGGATTAAATGAGATAAGTTAATCTGGTAGGAAGAAAACGCTACTATGGAACCTGCAATCAAACCAGTCTTCCAATCATAAAGCTCTCTGCCAAGCAGAAAGGTAGAAACTACAAGAAGTGAGGATAGGGTAGCTACAATCGCCAAGGCAATGGTGGGGTTATCCCAAAAAGGTGATATTAGAATAGAAATCAAGGGTGGACGATAATTCAACTCCTGATATGGGGCACTTCCGGTCCATATCACTTCTGCGTTAAGTAAATACACGCATTCATCCCAAAAATGGTTTTCGTTAACAGGAATAAACCTGAGGTAAAAACCTACCGTTAACACAACTAGCAATATTACAATTATCAAATGCTCTCTTTTGAGTTTTCTCATAAATCTATGAGATTCCACTTACTCACCTAAATCCAAGTAACAGTTGAATCAGATTAACCCACATACTCCAGCTTGTTTTCACAATATTGACATTGCTTTCTTTTTTTCTATCGATATAACTAATTGGATACTCAACCACTCTAAATCCAGCACGCTTTGCTCTTGCTATGAAAGCTGAGTCCCACTCGAATCCATCGCCGGGTATGCCACCAATCTTATCCAGCACCTGCTTCCTGAACACCTTCAAACCTGATTGGGGGTCATAGACTCCAAAAAACGTATGAAACAAAAATGAGTAAATCTTTCCTGTTATCCGCCTAGCGAAAGGCACCTCCTTCAGTTTCCCTCCTGGGCAATATCGTGACCCTATCACCACATCAGCCTTTTTAAGCAGGTTTATCATCTTGGGAATTTCCTCTGCCGGATATGAACCATCGGCATCGGTCATGACTAGAATGCTGTTTTTCTCTGCGCGCCTAAACCCCTCTTTCAGGGCTGCCCCCTTACCTGGCTTCCCAAACCTAACAAGTTTCACATTTCCATACTTTTTACTTAATTCTTCAACTAGCTTTGGTGTTGAATCCTCACTTCTATCAACTACGACTATGCTAGACAATGGAACTGCCTCCTCTAAAGCTTCTAAACACTCCCGGATGTTTTTCTCCTCATTCCTAGACGGAACCACTATCGATAGTATAGCATTGCTCCTTACCATTTTAACAGCCTCTTCAAACCAAGCATGTCAATAGATATGTTCATAGCCCTGTCGAGTAGTAGGAATGCAAGCACAGTCTCAGCAGCCTTCCCTGCAGTGGCAACACCCATATTTGTTATGACTGTAATCCCAGCAAACTCAACCACACCTAGGCCAGCTATGCTTACCGGTATGAAAGCAAATATTGTGATGAGGGGATGTAGCAGAACCGCTTGGACCACACTGATACGCAAGCCAACTGCCTGGGCAACGAAGAACCATTCCAGTCCACGAATGAACCAGCCAAGCAATGTTATTCCCAGTGCCGTCACAAACACTTTCTTGGTCGCCTTTGTGTGCTCTTGGAAACTTATGAAAGAAGGCATCAACCTTTTACTCCACTTGAAGAGTAGGTTAGAATGCCTTGAGAAGCTCACAAGCAGGATGAAAATTATCGCTATGACAATCAACCCAAATGCAAGGAAGAAGTATGAGGGTAGCTCTGTCCCAGACAAAAAGCTCATCAGCAGGAGGAAGGCCACCAAAGCCCCTACAACCTTTACTACCAGCTCAGTTAGCTGGAAGATTGTAAGCGCTGCCGCGCCATGCACTTTTTTAAGCTTTTCTCGTAGGAGGGCTATTGCATAGAAGTAACCCACACGGCCGGGAGTAACATCACTAGCCAGCATACCAGCTAGATTTATGAAAAACAATTCTCTGAACCCAAACAGCTTCTTCCCGGGGCGTATAAGCAAACCTAACTTGAATGCATTAAGCGCGTTTAACAACAAATATGCAACTATTCCAAAAGCCAAGAGAGGGATGTTTGCCTTGAAGAGTATTCCGGAAAGCTTCTCCAGGTTCAGACTATGCAAGATAAAAAGCAGTAGGATAACCCCAACTATTAACTGAAGAACCAGAGACACCTGTTTCCTATCCATGGCTTATTATTTGAAAGAAAGAATATAAATAACAAACCAGAAAATAATCCCATAGCCCCGTAGTGTAGTGGACAATCATATCGGACTCTGGACATCAGAACCTACGGTTCCGATACCTCCCTTAAGGTTTTAAGGTAGGGTTGGTTCCGATACCTCCCTTGACGGTAGATAAAGTATATCTCCTGTGATGGGGGTGTAGAAGCAGTTGTTCTGGAGTAACTCTGGAACTCTTGATGCCTCTCTCAATTGATGAGAGAAATCCGATGACAGCGGTTCGAAAGAAGGGTTTTACCCCATCAACGAAATTCCGCTCGGGGCTATTAGTGGACCCGTGGTCTAGTCTGGTTTAGGACATCAGCTTCACAGATTCCGTCGGCGCGCAGGGCAAAGCACGAGAACGATGGAATTGAGAGCGCTGGGGATCCCCGGTTCAAAAAAAGGAAGGGAGACACATTCCCCCTCCCCTTATAAGCCCTCCTCCTTTGGAGGTGAACATCCGGGCGGGTCCACTATAGGAGTTACAACTCTGCTACCATTACATGGGGGGATAATTGACATATACTATATCAGGGGTAACAGGAAATCTTAAATTCACTGCAAAAGATAAAAACTTCAATGTCAGTGACGAGGAAGAAAACCATCATAATACTAGCATTATTGCTGATAGTAGCGTTTCTAGTGAGAGTGACATTCATCTCACTTGATCTAATCCCTTGGTGGGACAGCCTAGAGTATGCCTCAAATGCGCGGTTCTTTGCTGGAACTCACATTTATTTCTCGAGCTTGAGGCCTCCTCTCCTATCATTCCTCATGATTCCATTCCATACCTCCCTTAAGCTCATGGAGGTGTCAAATGCTTTTCTTGCGGTATGTTCACTCTTAATGGCATTCATTTTCTTCAAAGAAGTCTCTGATAGGAGAACATCCTTATTAGTAACTGCAATCCTGGCAACCAACTTTTTATTTGCCCTTCGGTCATACCAAATTTCAACAGAGAGTGGGGTAATCCTATTCACGCTTTTAGTACTTTATTCATTCGTCAAAGCAGCAAAAGACAAGAAATGGTTTTATCTATCAGGAGTATCCACCGGTCTAGCCTCCCTATTTAGGTACCCTTTATTCCTTGTTGGGATTGCAGGATTAGCATGGTATCTATATTGGGCACCAGAACGCAAAAACACACGGAGGATGCTCGCTATCTGGGTATCCACTGTATTTTTAGTGACCCTACCGTGGCTTGTCTGCAACCAAATCATGTTTGGGTTCCCGATATATAGCATGCTTGAAGGAATATGGGTGTTCTCTCAGACCTACCCAATGTTTCAATCCTGGAACTACTATCTAACCCATATATTTGAGTTAGCCAATCCCCTCATACTTGTTTTTTCCATTGTTGGATTATTCAGCCATGAAACACTTAGCAAAAAAAAGAGCCTGCTTTTAGTATGGATGCTAATCAGCATAAGTTTCTTTCACCTCCAGGGAGTTAAGGAAATTCGTTACCTCCTGCCAGTGCTTCCTATGGTTGCTTTCTTCTCCATTGAGGGCATGAAAAAAGTTTTCTCATTATCAAAAAGATTGAGAGGGAAAGAAGGCTACCTGGTGTTAGCTATTATCCTAGCTAATTTAGTGTACACTGGAATGTATATGGAGGGAGCTTACAAGGACCGGGTGATGCGTGTGGATGGTGTTGCTATTGCCTCAAAAGTACTCAAGAGCATTACCCAAAAAGATGCAATAATATATACTAATTTCTGGCCTGAAGTAGCATTCTACTCCGAACGCCATGTGAAGGGGATATTTACCATCACAACCAAGGAAGAATTCATGGAGAACTTAGGGAAGGCAGACTACGTATTGATAGGAAAACCAAGATTTGAGAATCCTGACATAAACAAAGAGTTCCTCGATTCTGTTGAGCAACTTGAGTATGTAGGAGAGTATGGTGGGCCAACAGACTATGATAAAGTGTTTGTGTATAGGGTAAAAGATAGATTCCGGGAGAAAAATCCAGTATTTAAAAACCCATTATGGGATGGTAAGTTCTAGGTGACCGAATGCCATTGCAAAGAGATTTTTATGCACGGAACACGTTGGTAGTAGCGAAACAACTGCTTGGTAAAGTGCTAGTCAGGAAATCTAAAGTAGGCATTATGAAAGGCATCATCATTGAGGTAGAGGCTTACAAGGAAAATGACCCTGCTAGCCACTCCTATCGAGGGCCAACCAAAAGAAATGCTGTTATGTATGGTCCACCAGGGCATGCTTATGTTTACTTCTGCTATGGCAATCACTGGTTGCTGAACTTCGTGACAGAAAAAGAGGGAACAGCAGGGGCTGTGCTGATTCGCGCGATTAAGCCAACAAAGGGTATTGACTTGATGAAGAAAAACCGAGGGAAAGAAGACTTAAAGAACCTAACCAATGGCCCAGGTAAACTCACAAAAGCTCTAGCTATAGATGGAAAAGACAATGGCATCGACATAACTCATGGCAACCTCTACGTCGAGGAAGGCATTAAGCCAAAGGAAATCCACAAAAGCACACGCATTGGTATCAAGGCTGGAACTGATAGGAAGTGGCGGTTCTTTGTAAAGGAAAACGAACTGCAGTGAGCTAGTGCCCTCTAAACACGTCAATTATAAAACCAAACACGGCAAATAGCCCAACCAAACCCATAAAAACCCATGCATAAAGTGGGAAGCAGATGAAGGCAATAAGCTCGCCAAAACCAAACTCCTTATTCTCCCTCACCTGAGACGCAAGCACCGTTAACGAAGAAAACACACCGATGAGGATTCCCGTTGTCCCTTCAATTGGAAATCCCCAGGATGGAAGATTAAAGAGGTTTACCCACGGCCCGATAAAAGTTACCCAGTTCACAGTGTAAGGCACAAAGAATGACGGAACCCACTGCCACCATTTAAGGAATTCCGGGACATTAAGTGCAAGCGTGACAAAAGTTCCAATTGGCCATAGGATAAACAGGGCAAGCATATATGTAAGTGAGCCCCCCCTAAAGAAGGAACGCCAGTGCTTGAAGAATAACTGTATTCCCCCTTTCATCCACCTTAGCCTTTGTAAGAATAGTTCTCTAAACCCTGCTGCTGGCTCTGTCAGGACTACTGCCTCTGAACCAACTATTTTGTAACCTGCCTCCAGCAGTGAAACATATGTATCACTGTCTTCTATTAAGGTTCCACACTGAAAACCCCCTATGTCTTCCAATGCTTTTTTCTGTATTGCAGTAAAAGCCCCATAAACAAAAGGCAGGGATATGCCAAAAGAAGAATGTGCATGAAGGAGTGCTGAGGTCATGGCATACTCAACACGCTGGAACCAGCTAAGAATGCCTCTCCTGAATACATTCACTTTGCCAGAAACAAGTCCTACTTTCTTACCTGAAAGGGGAGCAACTACCTTTTCTATCGCGCCAGGTGGGACTACTATATCAGCATCTGCCACCAGCAGGACATCATACTTAGCCTTCCTCAACCCAGTATTCAAAGCATGGCATTTCCCTCTGTGCTTGGTCTTTATGATTATTGCAGATGCCTTAAGACCATCTGTGCTGCCATCTGTGCTGCCGTCATCAACGATGATTATCTCCATATTCCCAGGATAACCTGCTTTTTCCAAGGACTCCAAAAACCGGGGAAGAGTCTCCTTCTCGTTGTAAACTGCTGCTATAATCGATACATCTGGATGAAAACTCTTTCTTGGTATCTTCCTCTGGAATACAAGTAAGAATAACCAGAAAAGGAAGAGGGAGATCAATGCCAGATTTATCAAAATTAGTATCATCAGAAACCCTTATGTTTTGTGGTCACGTGCCAGTGCATATCCTTCTTAAGAAGAATTTTAGATATGGCCAAGGTATTTGCAAATGCCACTAAGATTCCAACCAGGAAGGTCGCAACAATCGATTTGACTATGAGTTTATTATGTCCCTCACCAGACATGGTGTAGACAACTGCCACTAGATACCCTCCGGTTATTATCGGTATTAGTATGGACAATTGACCCAATGGGGATATATTAAAAAACCCAAGCACAGTTCCAGCAGTAAGCTGGAGGAGTATCAATGGGTTTATGAATAACATGAATGCTATAAACAATAGGAAAGTTTTTTGGAATGGTGACAGAGCAGGTGTCTTCAATATGTCCTTAAATCTCATTGAAAAGGCCTCTAAAGTCCCATAAGTCCAGCGCATCTGCTGTTTTACTAAAGTCATTGCACTAAAGGGAACCTGGCAGGTAGCAAACAAATCTGGGTCAAAGATTATACGGTATCCTGTGCATAAAATCCTCAACCCTAATTCTGTATCTTCCGATTTTATATTTGGGGTCCAGCCACCAGCATCTTCCATGGCTTTTCGCCTTATAGCCACAGCAGAACCAGAAAGCAATGGAACCCCTACCCAGTTCTTTATTGGGTATATCAAGCGCTGATAGACAAGAAGGCTTAAGCTTGCAAACACTGAGATGAAATTTTCGTCAATATTAAGGAATTTCCATCTTCCCTGAACAACCCCTACCTCTGGGTCCTCGAAGTGAGATACTACCCGTCTTAAAAAGTCCCTGGGAGGCACAAAATCAGAATCAAACAATAGCAGTATATCTCCATCGCTCCCGTTCATAGCGTTGTTAAGGGCCCCTGCCTTAAAGCCCTCCCTGTGGTTTCTCCTTATTACCTTCACCCTACCATATCTCTCAGCATAGTTATCCACTATCTTGCTCACTTCGGGGTCGGTGCTGTCATCAGCAACCATAATTTCAAACCGGTCCTTGGGATAATCCATGTTGAGGCATGCCTTGATACAATCCCCAACAACAGGGTCGTTAAACACAGGTATCTGAACAGTAACAAATGGGCATTCCCCACGTTTCAGCTTTGGTGCGGGTTTTGGCTTTTTTGTTGCCATAAAGACCACACCAAAGTAGAAAAACAGTGACAGAGTTAGTACTGGGATTGAGAATAACAGATATGCATCTGTCACTAGGCTTAGGAAATCCATAAGTTTATTTAAAGTAAAACTCTTTTTATATCTATGCGTTCACGATTGATTCCTGCAGTCTTACTCTCCGCATTGGTTATATATCTCATAGGAATCTATACTGGCTGGTACATCACTAACAACCAAATGCGAGGAGCTGATGCTAAGATTCAAGAAATAGAAGGTAAGCTTAATGACATAAGAGAATGGACAACAGCAAGCGATCAGAGAACGTGCCCAATACTTGAAAGTCAGTTTCAAAACCAAGTTAAGGAACTCTCATTATTCTGGAGCGCCCTACCACCAAAGATAGAAACATCAGACGTTTCTGATGAAACGCTCAGGTCCTATGTAGAGCTAGAAGTAGAAGCTTACTTCGTTGGTGAATCTTTAGAACAGCAATGTGGGAGGAAGCTTAATTTGGTTCTGTATTTCCCAAAGAGAGGCGATGCAAACTCAGTAGAAGCAGGAAGACTCATTGACAAAAGTGGCAAAGGAGCGATGATTTTAACCATGCCTGTCGATGTAAACTCAACTGTGGTTAGTGCACTAGCCAAGAGCTTTAATATCACTAACTTCCCTGCAGTAAGAACCTGCACCAAGACACTTACATGGCCATTCACAGAAGATGAACTATCCATAGCTATCTCGGAGTGCAACTCATGAAACACGATAAATATTTGGTCATACCTGTATTCCATATTTCAACAATACTCTTTGTTTTTCTGATTGGTATGTATACCGCCCAAATAATAATGCCACTTGAGCCTGACCTAGTTAAAAGTCCTGTTTTTTCATCTGTAATATCACAAACTAAAGGTAATTACACAACAGAAGAGGCAATCATTGGTTTTTTTATTTTTGTGTTCTTTCTCCCCCTCAATCTATCGATAGTGTACCATATCTCTACAGAGATGGCCTCCAAGGGTGATATTTACAACTCCATTGAGAAAGGTTTTATGGATTATCCTATGTTTTTCATGGGTTTCTCGAGCGTATTCTTTTTTTCCTTGGTTTTCCCCGCTATCGTCCCCCTGATAATTTACGCCGCATTTAGAAGACTTGAACCGAAAGTCCCATGGAAATACCACGTGCTATCAACAATTTTGTTCATCTCATGGCTTATTCCAATAGCACTAACCAACAGAATAGAAAGTATCCTGTGGAGGAGGTCTATATCCTTCATTTTCCTCATGGCTTTATTCATTCCATTCATTGGACACGCCACTATGATAGACCATGTATTAAAGAAAAAGTAGTGAAACTTTTTAAACAAGAATAGCAAAAATCTTAAACACGCTCCCGTAGTCTAGTCCGGTTAACCACGAACCGCAAAATCCGTTCATGCTTTGTGTGATTGCTACGCAATCACACTGTTGGCAGGACGTAGCTGCTCTCTGGGAACAATCCCTTGCAGTAGCAATTTGTGGTACGGAAAAGGATAAGGGCCTCTCGAGGCTTTCCTTGATATCTAAGGAAAGCCAAGGAAAGCCCTAGACCCGGGTTCAAAATAAGGGAGGGGGACACATTCCCCCTCCCCTTATAAGCCCTTCCCCTTTGGAAGAGCATGAACAGTCCCGGCGGGAGCACTAGGGGGGTTTCACCCCCTCTACCCCCTTATAGGGATAGAATATCACCTGTATCCTGATTGCTAGAAAGAGTGTAGCTGGTTCTCTTCGTAACGCTGAAAGCAGCCTCAAATCATCTTCTTTAAGAGTCCAGTCAAAGTTTCTTCTGTCAGCTCGCGCGGGTTGTTTTTAAGCGAGCTACTGTATGAGCTCTCTCCGATTAGCAAGGGGATATCCTTCTCAGCAACACCAACCTCACTGAAGCAAGTCTTCAATCCCAACACCTCAGCCAGCTTCTTCAAGTTCCTTATACCACCTTCTATCGAGGACGCACCACTCGCCCTGGCTATGGCCAGGACTTTCTCAGGGGCTGCCTCTTTGTTGTAATCCATTAATGCGGGCAGGGGTATCAAACAGCCATTCCCATGTGTTATTCCAAAGTGCGCGGTGACGGCGTGTGAAATGGGATGTGCTGCTGTAACACCCGCAAGATTTATAGCAATCCCAGCAAGCATACTGGCGAAGCTCATATTGGTTCTTGCCTCTAGGTCATTGGGGTTCCTATAAGCTTTTTCAAGATTCTGAAATACCAGCTCTATTGCCCTAAGCGAAAACATCTCGCTCATTGGACTGCTCTTCTTGGACCAGTAGGATTCTATTGCATGTGCCAGCGCATCGACACCTGAGTTAGCCGTGACCTTTGGTGGCATTGTAAGCGTCAGCTTTGGGTCAATAATTGAGACATCTGGATAAATCGACTCATGATGAAATCCCCTCTTCCAGTGCCTTTCGTTGTCAGAGATGACAGCAAAACGGTTAGCTTCGCTCCCAGTGCCAGAGGTAGTAGGTATGGCTATCAGCGGGAGGGATGGCTTACTTGGCTCTTTCCCGTCAAAAACATAATCATAACAACTGCCACCGTTAGCTGCAACTAAAGCAATCATCTTGGCAGTATCCATCGCACTTCCCCCACCAAGACCAATCACGAGCTCACAGCGGTTCTCATCTAGGAGCTCCACCCCCTTATCAACCGTCTGGTACGATGGGTTCTCTTCAGCTCTGTCAAACACAACAACATTGGCATCCAGCATATCAACAATCCTGTCAATTACTCCAGCCTTTTTCATCGCGTGCCTACCAGTCACCAGAAGGATTTTCCCATCCCCAACATATTTTGAAAGCTCATCAAGAGCATCCACGCCGAAGACAAGTTTAGCTGGCATATAATACGACCACATATACCCCACCGAATTAATTATAAAACCACAGATATTAAAGTATGGTGATGGATATCCTGAAAAAATATCACGTGCTGGTGGAACTGATGAGGCCAGTGAACGGCCTCATGGCTGGCATAGCTGCCTTAATTGGTTATTTGATAGCTGAGGGTAATCTTGCCATGGCTCCAGAATTGTTCATGGCAATATCGGTCCCATTCCTAATTTCATGTGGCGGTATGCTCATCAACGACTATTTTGACAGGGACATAGACAAGCACCGCCCAATACAAAGAGGCGAGATAAAGCCAAACAATGTAGCATTAATTGGTGTTTTATTTTATATATCTGGAATAACCCTAGCGTTTGCATTCAACATTGAAGCTGGGTATATTGCACTGATAGCAGCTGCCATGCTAACAATGTATGATGCCTCCCTGGCCAAGACGCCTCTTGTTGGCAACATAATAATCGCGCTGAATACTGCACTTACATTCCCCTTCGGTGCCGCATTCACTGGAAATGCCTTCCCCCCTGCTATAAGCACTCTCTTCATAATGGCCTTGTTCTCCACTCTTGCAAGGGAAACTTACAAAGGAATCCAGGACATGGAGAAAGACAGGAAGACAAGAAAAACCCTGGCCATAATCCTTGGCGCGAAGAAATCATGCGCTCTAGCTGCACTGTTTAACCTTGCAGCAATCTCGATAAGCCCTGTGCCTGCTCTGCTAAACATCTTTGGACTGCCATACCTTGCCCTGGTTGCACTGGCAGACCTTGGCTTTGTGTATACTTCTGTAACTGCTTTCAACTCAAAAGACTTTTATATCCAGTCGAGAAACATGAAAATACTTCAAGCTTTGGGTTTGCTTGCATTTCTTGCAGGCGCGTTAAACTTTTAAAAAACCTTGGAGAAAACAAAGTGGTGTTCCTATGACAGACCAGATAGAATTCTTCGCGCAGTATGGCAAATGGGTTGCAGTGAAAAAGCTGAAAATTGAAAACCAATCAAAGGCAGAAGTAGCGCGCTTCCTAGCAAGCGTGCACGAGAGCATAGATAGGAAAATGTGGGAGTTCCTTGATGAGGATATCCCATTAGGGGCTTTGGACGAGATAGCTGTTGAGATAACCGGGGCAACTAGAAAAGGCAAGAAATGGGTAACGCCGCGATTGAATGAGGAAAGGACTATCGAAATCATGGCAAGGCTAAGGAGCACGGGAACCACGAGAAAAATAAAACAACACGTTAAAAGCAAAGAACTGGTTGAGCTCGCGAAAATTTACCTAACCAGGCGCGCGCTTGAGATGATTGGGGTCAACCTGGAGCCAGACCCAAAGGTTATTGAGAAGTATACAACCAAAAAAGAACTTGGTGAAGTTTAGCCCCCTAACTCTGACAACCACAACTCCCTAAGTTCCTTCGTTTGCACAAAACCGTCTAGGACCTTACCAACTATTGCTCGAGTGGCATTTATAAATCTTAGAAAGCAATTTAAAAGTTAAATGTAAAAGTATAGACGCACGGGGTCGTAGGGTAGCCTGGACCATCCTACGGGCTTTGGGAGTCTTTTCTGGACGCGCGGGTCAAGCCTGAGCAATGGAAAAGGCAAAAACAGCCTGTGACCGGAGTTCAAATCTCCGCGACCCCACCTAAACTTCTTTGGGAAAGAAGTTTAATCAAGAAAAAGAAGGAAACTTCTTTGGGAAAGAAGTTTAATCAAGAAAAAGAAGGAAACTTCTTAGGAAGAAGTTTAATCCAGAAGGAAGGAAACTTCTGGAAAGGAAGTTTAATCAAGGAATCCAAATCCGCAGGGGTTCCGGAGCGGTCAAACGGGCAGGACTTAAGTAACCCTTCTGTCGGCGCGATGTGCCGGCTGATTTGAGAAATCCTGTGGCTTAGTGCCTTCGAGGGTTCGATTCCCTCCCCCTGCACTTACGTCGCGCATGGGAATCAGGAGACATGAGCGGAAATGCAAGATTCCAGCTATTTAAGAAGGATCCTAGATTTGCTTTATCTAACCACAACCATTACAATCAACTGATTCTCCAAAATAGTTATATATAATTACTTATATAATAACTATAGGTGGTATATAATGAGTGATGTTACAACTGTTCAACTAGACAAGTCTGTTGTAAAAGCGTTAAAAGAGATTAAGGAATACCCAAGACAAACATATAATGAATTAATTTTACGTTTAATAAAACTCTCAAAAAATGTACGAATGAGAAACCAATATGATGAATTCCTACACAAGATTCAACAGCCCAAGATGAGGGAGCTATGGGACAATAAGTACGATGAGGTATGGGAAGATGTTTAAAGCAGGAGACGTTGTTATAGCTAAGGTACAATTCACAGATACCTTTGAAGTTAAAAAGAGACCTGTCCTTGTCTTATTTGAAGAGTTCGATAATGTGGTTGTGGCAGGGATAACAAGCAATGTTAAAATGAAGGGAATCCCTATTTCAAAGAAAGAAGGGGCAGTAAGAAACAGCATAATAAAACTGAACTACATATTTACAATATCAAAGGCCATGGTATCTAAAAAACTGTTTCATTTAGGCAAAAAGAAAAAACAACTTGTTTTCAATGAAATGACAAAACTCTTAAGTGGACTAAAAACCTAGCTTAAGTGTGGGTTCTAATGCTGGTTCAAATATTCTACACAGCGTTAACGTTGTGCAATAGCTTTTGGAGTATCGAGGTCGCCATGAGCATCCAACAAAACCATCGTGTTATCTAAGGACTGGTTTGTGTGTTCATGTTTTCATGACTGCCATTATGCCCACAGTAGTTACAGTTTTTAGTATTGGCAAAGCCAACCAATAGTTTATTTCAACATGGAACCAATAAGACACACGGGAGAGAGGGCGAAGCTCGCCATAAATCTACGGGGGGATTTCATGGCCCAGAGAGGGATTAGAGAAGCCGCTAATATGGTAGTAAAGGCCATAGAAAAAACTATACAAGACAAAACCATAACTTATGACCTTGAGCGGCAGATGGGGGGGCCAAACTCCTGAAATGCTCCGAGTTCGGGGATGCCATTATAGCCAACATGGACAAAGTGTGATGGCCCAAATACGCAACCTACTATTTTTTATTTTCCTGATGCGTATTCCTCGCCATGACCTCCCCATTTAATTTCACGCCAGAGTCTTATAGGATAAAAACCATTGAAAAGATTGAACTTAAACCAAGGGCATATCGGGAGAAGAGAATAGGAGAAGTTGGGTACAATGTCTTCATGCTTGACATTGATGATATTTTTATCGACCTCTTAACTGACAGTGGTACCTCCGCAATGAGTGATGAACAATGGGCTGCAATGCTCACCACCAAGCAGGCATATGCCGGCAGCAACTCTTACCGGCTGTTAGACCGCGCTGTTAAGGAGATATTTGGCTTCGAGCACTTCGTGCCAACACATCAAGGTAGGGCTGCAGAGCATATTCTGTTTTCCACAATTATCACAAAGGAAGGGCAGTATGTCCCAAATAACACACATTTTGACACAACCGAAGCCAATGTTATGTACAAAAAAGGTATCCCTATGAACCTCCCTGTTGAGGAAGCTTACCAACCCGGTAAGGTATCAGACTTTAAGGGTAATATGGACACAAACAAACTGGAAAACTTCATAAATGAAAAAGGCCCAGAGAACATACCTGTTGTAATGCTTACCATAACCAACAACACTGTTGGTGGTCAACCTGTTTCTATGAAGAACATAAGAAAAGTAAGCGAGATAGCTCACGACCACAAAATACCTATGTTCCTTGATGCCTGCAGATTTGCAGAGAATGCTTTTTTCATAAAAGAGAGAGAGCCAGGATACAGAGATAAGACCATCAGAGAAATTGTCAAAGAAGAGTTCTCATATGCAGATGGTTGCACGTTCAGCGGGAAGAAGGAGGCCCTAACAAACATAGGTGGGATGCTTTGTACGAGGGACAAGGAGCTTTATGAAAAATTCAGGAACTTACTTGTTGTGATAGAGGGCTTTCCAACCTACGGTGGGATGGCGTGCAGGGAACTGGCTGCGATGGCTGTTGGGCTCCATGAGTCCACTGACTATGACTACCAGAAAGCAAGGCACGCACAGATAGAATTCCTGGCAGACTCACTGGACAAGCAAGGTGTACCTATAGTAAAGCCTGCTGGGGGTCATGCTGTTTATGTTGATGGAAAGGAATTCCTGCCACACTTAACCCCAGATAAATTTCCAGCACAGTCACTAACTGCTCAATTGTATATAGAATCAGGCATCAGGGCTGTTGAGCTTGGGAATTCCTGCTTTGGCAAAACCGGCGATGATGGAAATTTTATCCCCGCTAAACTTGACCTGATGCGGCTGGCAATCCCTAGGAGAAGATACACCATAAGCCACCTAGCATACGTCGCAGACTCTGTTGTAGAGCTCTACGAGCAAAGGGATCAGATAACAGGACTAAAACGTGTTTATGCACCAAAGCTGCTGGGACACTTTTTGTCAAGATTTGAACCGATACCCAAAAATATTTAAACCATGCACGCTTTTTCTTAGTTGATAAAATGCCAACTGAAGAAGAGGAGATAATTAACCTGATTGCCGAAGAGTTAGAATCAGGAAAGCCACCAGAAATGATAGTGGAAGAGCTAGTCCAGGCAGGGCTCCCAAGAGGAGATGCGGAGCAGGTAGTTTCTGCTGTTGGTAGAGAGATATCAAAACGAGCAGGTGGGCAACCAAGAAGCAAAGCTCCAGCAAGGGCCCCACCTAGAGGCGGCCTCCCATGGGGATACATCCTAATGATAATAGCTATTTTAGTTTTGCTTTACATCCTCCTTTACACCTAACTTTATCTTAACGCTCGGTAATCCGTAACGCATAAATTAGAATCACTACAAAACTATAGCTTAGGCCTCGGTGGCTCAGGTTGGTAGAGCACTTCCTTGGTAACAACCCTTTTTTGTCAGCGCTGTCAAAAAAGCGTTGACGGAAAAGGCCAAACAGGAAGGGGTCGTGGGTTCAAAATGGGGGTTTAACACCCCCTATAACCCCCGTAGAGGATTGCTATGCAATCCGTTTGGGTTTGGGACTCCCACCCGAGGCTTTAAACCCTTTTTGCTCCAAGATGCGCTTCTGGCTTGAAAAAATTTTCAAAAGTTTGGATTCCCATTGGGCTCTGAGCCTATGCTACTAGAGCCCAAAACCACTAGGATTAATTTGAGCACAAGGTTTTTATTCTGTGGAAGAATATTTTTGATTTATGAGAATAACACCTATGACAGTAATCCTGCTATTCTTGCCAGCTTTTTTCTTGGTTGGGTGCGTTACCCAATGCCACTCAGGCGAAACAAGAGACTGTATGGTAGGCAAATGCCCCGGAACTCAAAACTGTGTCAACAGTACTTGGGGAAATTGTGTTAAGAGCAACCCT
>JAGHAM010000015.1 GCA_021161465.1 Candidatus Iainarchaeum sp.
GTCTGTGGTAATGATATCTGTGAGTCTGGGGAAAATGAACAAAATTGTCCGGAGGATTGTTCGGGGTGTTCTTCTGGGGGAGAATCCTGCTCAACCACCAGTGATTGTTGTTCTGGACTAACTTGTTGTGGTGGAGCCTGCAAAAAGAGCAATGGAGCAGGCTGCTCTGGTAGTTGGCAATGTTGTTCGGGGCATTGCTGTGATGGGACATGTAAAGACAACTGTGGAGGGGCCTTTTGTGGCAATAGCATATGCAATACTCTCTTAGGCGAGAACTGTAATAATTGCCCTGAGGACTGCGGTCAGTGTTGTGGGAATGGTTGGTGCAATACAATATGGGGAGAAAGCTGCAGCAACTGTCCTGAGGATTGTGGGAAATGTTGCGGAAATGGTCGCATCGATGAAGGAGAGAACTGTAGGAACTGTCCTGAGGATGTAGGACAGTGCACTGGTGTGTGTGGAGATGGTACATGTGATTCAAGCGCCACTGGTGGAGAAACATGTTCAACCTGTAGGAAGGACTGTTGCCCATGCAACCATAATAACAACTGTGAACCGGCACAGGGAGAAACAACATTGAACTGTGATGACTGCCAAGATGACATAGAGTGCGGGAATGGGATATGCGAACCTGGGGAAACAGAACAAATATGCCCTGCCGACTGCATGTGGGTGTGTGGAAATGGAGTATGTGAAAGAACAAAAGGCGAAGACTGTGACTCCTGTGTGGAAGACTGTTGTTCTAACTCAACGTGTAATAATGGTAGATGTGACTCTGAAGATTGCTTTTATTGCCCAAATGAGTGCACATCTAGGGGATATCAGTGCTGCGCCCCTGGGTATAGTTATCATAAGTGCAGGAATGACGAGATTTGCTGTGACGACCAATGCTGTGATAGCGCAACACAATCTTGTGTAGTTGGAAAATGCACAGATATATGGGCATACTGTGGCAGCACAAAGTATAACACCAATGAAGAACGATGTTGCGAAAGTCAACAAGAATTCCACACTTGTAGTAAAGACGAGTCATGTTGCGGCATGACTTGCTGTGGAGATAGCGAGCAGTGTATTGATGGACAATGTTGCCCCCAGGATAAGTCATGTGGTCCTGTTTGCTGTGGAGAAAACCAGCAGTGTTGCGGTGGGTACTGCTGTCCAATTGGAACCAGTTGTTGCGCACCTGGTGTTTGCTGTGAGAAAGGGAACTCCTGCAACGAGCAATTAGGTAAATGTGAAAAGAATTCGAAGTGTGGGGACGGCAACTGTGATGTTAGCATCGGTGAAAATTGTGCAACCTGTTCTGAAGATTGTGGGAAATGTTGTGGAAATGGTCAATGCGAAGAAGAGTTCGACGAAGATTGTCTCAACTGCCAAAAAGATTGTGGAAAATGCTGTGGGGATGGAATTTGTGATTATCCATCTGAAACAGCGTCCAGTTGCCCAGAAGATTGCTTTGGTTGTGGAGACGGTATCTGCGAGGACACCGAGAACTGTCACACCTGCAGTGTAGATTGCATATGTAAAGGAGCTACTGAATGCAGGGAAACAGAAACCGCTGGCGTTTATGACTGTGTTGAGAAGAACACTTGTGGCGACCACAAGTGCCAACGATGGTATGGAGAGAACGAAACCAATTGCCCAACAGACTGTAAATTTGAAGGAACATGCGGAAACGAAAAATGTGAGAAAGAAATTGGTGAAAATTGTGAGAATTGTATAGCAGATTGTAAATGTGGAGATGGTTTTGTCTGCGAGGATGGGACGTGCGTAACTGCACACTGTGGAAATGGACTCTGCGAGCAGTACAAGGGTGAGAGCTGCCAGACCTGCCCAGACGACTGTGGAACGTGTTGTGGAGATGGTGTATGTGAAAGCTCTGCTGGTGAGAACTGTATGAATTGTCCCATGGATTGCAACACTTGTTGTGGAGATGGATTTTGCGATGCTGGACTTGGCGAAACCTGCGCTACATGTGCGGAGGATTGTGGGACGTGCTGTGGGGATGACTACTGTGATATCCCATTAGGTGAAAATTGTAAGAATTGCGCGGAGGACTGTGGTCAGTGTTGTGGGAATGGCATCTGCGATAGCGACCTAGGGGAGAACTGCCTAAATTGCAGAACCGACTGCAAAACATGCAAAACCGATGAAAACGATTTAAAGCCACCGAAACAGTTCGGCTGGATACCACCAGACAACTCTATAGTTCTCCAGTCATTTGACCTGAAGTTTAATCTGGACGAGCCAGGTGCATGCAAGTGGTGTGAAAATGATTACAATTACAGCCAGTGCGGCCACAGATGTATAGGGGACGGAACGAAAAATATCCTATGCCATATTGAAGGATTACAGCTCGGCAACGTTAAAGTCCACATAACCTGCAAGGACCTCTCTGGGAATGCTGACACTGGCAAGTCAAACACTGATTTATCGTACTTCGTTGTAGAACGCTTCGACAACCTGAACTACTCAGATACTGATTTGATTAACTCCAGCAAGGACTGGCTGTTGTTCTCACCAAATGCAACAGTCACCAAAGAAAGCCAGGGCAAGAAAGCTGAGGAAGAGGTCGTTCCGGGGATGGTCATAGACATAAACAAAATCGGCTCTCCAGAAAAAAAGAACGAGACAGGAAACCTGCTCGGTAGCGGTGGTTTTGGAAAGTACCTCCCACTGCCAGTTAGACAAACGTTAGGCTCAATCTTGAACGCCTTGCCCTTACCAATAAGGGAGAATTTCGGCGGTATCAGCTACGCTATGATTATCCTAGCTCTGGTAGTCGCAGCTGTCCTTCTGGTTTATGCACCAAAGAAGGGGAGGGAGATAGCAGCTGAGAAGCTTAAGGAGAGAGAGAAAGAGGGAAAAGCGCAGAAGGTTAGCGAACTTGAGGCGAGGAAAGTTGAGTTAAGGAAGAAGCTGCTAAACCTAAGGGAGAAAGCAGTTGCGGGTCTTACGGCAAAACAAATCGCACAGAGAAAGGCATACACTGAGGAACTCCATGAAATTGAGGACAAGCTGTTGAAAGAGGATGACTACTTAGATGAGTTGAATGTACGCGTTGACAAAGCTCTCGAGCAAGCTAAAAAAGGCATCCCAAGCAAGGAAATCATGAAGCAACTTGTTGAAGAAGGCTACACCAAGAAAGAGATTGAAATCATAAAGAGGGCCTTCCAGAGAAGAAAAGTAAAAGATAATTAAGCCCCGCTCTTTCCAACTTATCGCCAGACTGTAAAGGTTAAATAACTTTCTTTACAAAAGAGTAAAACACAGTGGGGTGTCTAGTTTTGGACTTATTTGAACAGGAGTTGAAAAAGGAGACACTTTTTAGAGACCGGAATGTCCTTAGCCCTCACTATGTGCCAGACCATCTTCCACATAGGGAAAAAGAGATAAACAGGATAATGAAGATACTCGCCCCTGCTCTATCACAGAAGCACCCAAGCAACTTATTTATATACGGCAGCACGGGAACTGGCAAGACTGCCACTACAAAATACGTGCTTAAAAAACTCATTGAAGTTAGGGAGAAGTATGGAGCAAAAGTTGACTCTGTTTACTTGAACTGCAGAACCTATAACACGAAGTACCAGGTGATGCTGAAACTAGCACAGCTTGCGGCTCCAGAGGAAAACCTCATGGGTTATGCGTTTTCGCACCTATACGAGAAATTCACAAACTATGTTAACTCTAAAAGAGTCATATTCATTGCAGCTCTAGATGAAATAGACAAAGTCAAGGATTTAGATGAACTGCTATATTCACTAACTCGTGCAAATGATATCTTAGAATCAGGCCACGTGTGCATAATAGGCATATCAAACAGGGTTACCTTCAAGCAAAAGCTTGACCCTAGGTCAAAGTCAACACTTTGCCAGGAGGAAATGATATTTCCACCATACAACGCTGAACAGTTGAAGGCCATTCTACTTGAGCGATGCAAGGAAGGTCTTAAAGAGAAGACGTATACAGAAAGTGCGGTTGCCCTTGCCGCAGCCTTCGCAGCCAGAGAATCTGGTGACGCTAGATATGCACTAAGGCTTATACTGAAAGCTGGTGAGCTTGCGGATGAAGAAAGCAAAAAAGTAGTGGAAGAATACGTGAAGAAAGCAAGGGCTGCCGTCGAGGAAGACGTAGTGGTTGAACTGATAAATACGCTTCCACAACACCAGGCAATAGTGTTATACGGCATCGCGCTTCTCAGTGGGAAGGATGGAAAATACAAGAGACTTGCTGAAGAGCCACCCGGGAAGGACAGAGTACTATTCTCAGGGGAGGTTTATGAAGAGTACAAGGACCTTTGCAAGAGGTGGGGCCTCCAACCCAGAAGTGCACGGTGGTTCAGGGAATACTTGAACGAACTGGAGATGATGGGCCTGATTACAACTATGATATCTGGCAAGGGTGTCAGGGGCAACACACGGCTCATAAAGATGGCATTCCCAAAGGAAAAAATAATAGGTGCGCTTGAAAAGAAGCTCCACTGAAATGTGCAAAGAGTGCCGGGTGGTGCAAAAGACGCCAGTGAGGTGCAAGAAATAGGTTTCCTCTCCCCTATAAATCCACCCAGCAAGTTATTTCTGTAAAAAGAGGTATATATTAGTTCCTATTTATTAAAATAACACCATATAACCGCTTTAGTCTAAATACTGGTATGTAAAACCCGTTTTAGCCATAAAAGGCAACATAAGCAGTTTGTTTGAACCTTAACTTTAACTCTCGTTCTGTATTTATTTTCTAGCTTAAATCGGCTCAATAAAACAAACGCGCATGTAAATAGAGTAATTGTTTAAAAATAAGGATATGTATCAGCGGAAACCGACAGGAAACTTCAAGAAAGAATTAAAATCGCTATAGAAACCGCTGCTATCGCAATAGAGCCAAATACTCCAGTTAAATTCCACTTATTCAAATCCCCCACCTGAATAGATTATGCACAAACTTATAGAAAAACCTTTGCATAAATATTTAAATATTGGGAGTCTTGAACTAATTGGATGGGCTCAGCTAGCAGTGAAAGAATCCTTGCCAGAGAAGAACATAATGCATTGTATGATAGATCTATCGAAGAGCACAGGCGCCCAAAGTTTAAGGACATACAGACAATCACAAAAGTGCGAGCTTTCTCGGACCTGTTTGGTGTTAACTCAAGGAGCAAAATTAAAGAGGCATCTCTAAACTTTCTAAAGGATGTGGATAGGTTAAGGAAAACTATCAGAGTGGACGGGAAACCAATCAGCCATAGAGAGTTCATTGAGCGGGTTGTGAAGAGGGAGTATAGAGAAAGACCGGAAGGTGAGCCTTACATAAAGAAGGTAGTATCTACACTAGCAGACGTCCAGATTGATGGGTTACATGGGAAAGACCTTGAGGTAGAACTCTCTAAACACGACATCTTAAGGGCACTAACACACTACAAGAACATAATGGGACTCAACCATCTGGAAACTGCTGTAAAACACTTGCTGGAAAATCAATCAAACCGATAAAGTTTCTTCCTTCCTGCACGCTCATAAAATTTCACATCTGGGTTCCTTCTCAAGAAATGATTCACCTGTTTCTCTACATCAATCCGCCTGCCGCTCACTTGCTCACCATATACTTGCTCAAGGACCCTGTAGACACCAGCGCCGTGGAAGCTCCCATACCTATCTTGGATTCTGCGCGCAACTTCCAGAACCAGCTGTTCCTGCTCGACCTCGCTCGCTGGGAATTCTGCCCAGCGCTCTTTGAGATTCAAGAAATCAAAACTTTTTGACTTGGTCATGAGTGGTCTTGCCCTTAGAACCACAACCAACAGAAGCGCTACAAAAACCGCAAAAGCTGGGACAAAAACAGAACGACCAGTTAACAAACCTGTCTCAATGTTATTGTGGTCCTCTGCAGAAGCATTAGAAGTGTAATTTGGCTCTGCGTCATCCACAGAGTCTGGTATGGGTTCTGGTATAAGCTCATTAGTAGTGGTCCTTACTGGAGTAATTTCGCTATTGTTATCCAATGAGTGGGTAGTGTTAAATTCTGTGGTTGTATTGGTGTCAACGACCTTCGACGTGCCCTCAACCACTACTGGACTGCTAGAGCCTCCACCATATCCGCCACCAGAAGGATTATGTGGTTGTGGAGAAGCAACAGCATAAGATGCCTGTGATGTGACCCATGTAAAACCATCGGAAGCATTAACTTTACAGGTGAATATGTCACCTGGGGACATCTCCTCATCATGCACAATGGTACTATTTGAAAAGTATCTATCATTTTTTAGCCAGTACTGACTCACATCCAGACCGTCGTTATCTGGATCCACAGCGGTATAATCACATACTATTGAATGTGTCTCCTTTATTGCTAAGTTTAGCTGTGGAGGCGCGTTCCCTATCTCAACAGTAGCGTTCACTTGCTCTCCATTTTCCAGGCCATCATTTAGAACCAGCCCGCATGTAATATTGTCCCCTCTAACAAATGACCCAGCAGCCAGTGTACTACTATTTTCATCAAGAAGGACACCATTCTTAAACCAGCTAAATGAAGGCTTGGTTTCCTGGCCTTCCTCATTTGAAACATTAGTTACCTCACAATCCAAACCAGTGAGTGTATTTGGCTTATCTGGTTTGATTCTTGCATCGTAGGTAGGTATGAGATTTATCCTAACTACTTTCTGCACCAGTTGCTCGTTCCCGACTGAATCTTTGGATAGATAAATCAGGTAATTGTCACCGCGTGTCAGGAATGTGATATTCTCCCCGTCATTCACTGGTGCATCCGGTGTGCAAGAGCCATTGCTATCAATACAATAAGTTGTTGTAACATTGCCATCGTGGGAGTCGTTTTCATAAATGGTGATATTATATCCAGGTGGGTGGATTAGGCCGTCATACGAGTCCGTTGTGTTGGGGGGCGTTAGGTCCACAAAGACTGTCGCACTAGCATGGTTCTCCTGTATATTTCCAACGTCATCCATGAACTCAACGAAAACAGCTCTCCAGCCATCACCCTGCCCACAGTTAGGAACGGTTGAAAATCTGAAACCATCGTAACTTGTTGAGTAGTTGGCCCAGTCAGACGAGTTCAAACCATCCTCAGAGCATGCAAACCTCATAAAGGACGCACCTGTTGAGTTGGTATGTATTAGTGGGTTGTCGCCAGTAAGGTTACTATAGTTCTCTACAGAAAGCCAGCCTACAGTTGGGGGCGTAACATCTGTTTCGAAATCGTCTTGAATCTTGATTGTATTTAACCCGTCATCGACCAGACAGTAAAAAGTGTGGTTGGCTGTATCCTTTGGGAGTTCTGATGAGCAATTAAAGCTGAAATTGCCTCCAGATTCCCCAGAAGCTGAACAGATGGATAAGTTGTCTATGTAGCAAAATGCACTTAGGTTCTGCCCAAAATCCAAGTCCTCAAGTTCAACGTACCATATGCCCTCTGCTCCGCCGCGCGCTTTTGATATGTTCGTAACATAAATTAAAGCAGGTGGATAATCTTTCACCGTCGCATTGATGGCATAGGTTTTCCCACACTGGCCGAACGAATCGCAAGGAGTGTACTCAACGCGCACTAAATCGCCAATGGACAGGTTGATATCAATCTCGGTAATGTTCTCAGCCACAAGTTCATCATTCAAAAACCATAGTAAAGATGAATTCCCCTCCAAGTCGCCATCTCTGTCATCAAAGCCTTTTTTAAGCACCAGGTTTGAATGCGTAAAAAGAGGGTCTGGCAACTGGGGCACTGCTGTTGGAAACCAGTTGTAGTTGTAATTTATTGAGTCAACAAAGAGCTCTGCTATGTCGCCAGCTCCATCGCTACCACCCTGCGCGCTGCACCAGAGCTTAACCTGTTTTGTTGATGGATTAAAATAGTCTGAGGACAAATCCCAATAGTTTTCACCCTCGGAACCACATGGGCCTAAATCGGTCCAAGAAGAAGTTCGATAATTCCACGCCCATACCCCATTATGCCAGCCACTTCCCGTCCCACTACATCCAGCTCTAATGCCTTTCACATCTTGCCAGTCGCCCAAAAAGCCATCCCATGTGAAGGCAACTGTGATGGAAGCATCATTGGTTTTATATTCGCACCATGAAGATAGGTCATCTCCCCTCAATTTCTCATCTATGCATTCATCAGCATAAAGCACATTGTATGTTTGGGTCAAACCTGGTGAAACATCGCTCCACTTGTGAAGCACACCCGTATGGGCAAAAGCTGAAGCGAGAAACATGCACAGCATGAAAATTTTAACTAACTCTCCCCCTTTCATAAAAACACACCACCATATAGTGGTTACATTTCCTGTTTTCCCAAATAAAAACTTTTTGGTAATTTTTGCATAAAAATAAGATATCCGCTTACTTCCCGAAAACATAACTAAGAAGGGAGTAAATCAGCTTAGCGGTTGTGAAATCAGGGGCGTGCAAGCCCTTAATCGGGCAAAGCTCAACAACATCAAATCCAACTATCCTTTTCTTTCTAGCTAGCTCGGAGAGAAAACCCATCACATCATACCAACCAAGGCCGCCGGGCTCTGGAGTACCAACAGAAGGTATCAACGAAGGGTCAAACACATCTAAGTCGATTGTAACGTAAACCTTCTTTGATAAAAAGCCGAGGGCATCCCCGTACCAATTTTTACGACCAATTATGTCCCTAGCCAGAAACACTCTGGAGAGGTCAGCCGCCTCCACTTCCTCCTCATCTGCACTCCTTATGCCAACTTGGACTATGTTATCAACAAGTTCATTCACCCTTGCCATGACACAGGCATGGTTAAGCTTACTGCCCATATACTCATCACGTAAATCCAGATGCGCATCCAGCTGCAGAACTGACAGCTCGCTGAATTTCTCGGCGTGTGCCTTCACCAAGCCTACTGAAACAGAATGCTCCCCTCCCAAGCCGACCACAAACTTACCGTCATCCAGCAAACCCTTTGCCAGTTTGTATGTCCTATCCACAAGCTCCCCTGGTGTCTTAGCCACAACTGGTGGTGAAGTATAGATTCCCCTCTCAGCTACATTTGTGCCAGTGGCTATATCATACATCTCCATGTTTGCAGAAGCCTTAATTACTGCAGAAGGCCCCTTAGACGAGCCTTTAATCCAGCTGCTGGTCCTATCGAACGGTATCGGTAACACTGCTATCCTAGATGTTGAATAGTTTGAGAATTCCTTGCTGATACCACCAAAACGTCCCATAGCTTTCAATTATGTCTGGTTTTGTTTATTAGAATTTGTAGAAAAGAATTTAAAGACCTAATTCCTCATCTTCAACTATGAGAAGACTCGTTGTGACGATGCTTATGCTTGCCCTTCTGTCAGCTACTGCAATGGCTGAAAGCGCGGTGAAAAAGGACGACTTTGTGGTGAGAGCAAGCGCGCTTCCAACCAAGGTTGATAGCTGGATATTCGTTAAGGGAGGGAAACCGGTCTACAACGTAAGCTTGAAATTCAGCAATGTTCCTGATGGCATAAAACTCAAAGAGGATAACACTAAAATCGTCCCTTATATCACCCCTGCAAGCATGTTTAAGTTAACCTGGAAAGCAATAGCTGAGGCAAACAAGACATATAACCTAACAGATGCATTTGAGGTAACCTCATGGGACAACTCTGTTTCCTTAACAGCATTTCTCATCAAGGACAATGTAACCACCAACGAAACCGTTACCACCGGCAACCCAGAAGTTTCCATCTACGGGAAGACCGATGGTGAAGAATTCTGCGACTACATGAGAAGTCTTCCAGGTGAAGAAAACAATAGTATGTGGAGCAGGGATGATGTATGCCGAGTAAAGATACGCATAAACAATGACGAGCCCTTCTACGCTAACGAAAGCGGGATTTTCTTTGGGAAAACCAAGCTTACCAAGCACGGCATTAACGAGATAAATGTAACCGCGACAGATGCAGGCGGGAACACCAACACAGTCACATTAGAAGTTAACTACACTGGTGGAGTAGCTGAAGCCGCCCCCACGCCACCGATGGATATCATGCTGGTTGTTATAGCGTTGGTTGGACTGGCCCTTGTCCTTGGCGTTGTTGGCGGAGTGGTTTTCTTCTTTATGAAAAAGAAGCCTGCAAGCAAGAAGAAAGAAAAAGCCGAAGTAGGGGAGAAAGGTGTTAAAGCAAAACCATCAAAGCCGATTAAAGAATTAAAGAAGACGCCGAAGGGTATTGAGGCTATGAAGAAAAGAAAGGATGAATTGAAGAAGAGGTTAGATGAGCTCTCAGAGAAGAAGAATTTGACAACCGAAGAAAAAGAGGAAAAAATCAGAATAGCTAACGAGCTGGATGATATCGTTGACAAGCTTCTGGCCAACGATGAATACCTGTTCAAGCTTGAGGAGCGCGCCTTCAAGGCTTTAGTCGACGCGCGTGAAGGCAAGCCCAGCAAACAGATAAAGGAAGAGCTAATTGATGAAGGATACACCGCGCGTGAAATAAGCAAGATAAGGGAGTTCTTTGTAAGAGGTAAGAAATAGCAGAAAGTTTAAATATCTTGTTGTAATAGTTGTTTAATTGATGAATAGACACATACTCTTTGAACTTCTAGTATTTTCTTCTCTAGTTCTCCAGATAGCTGCCAGCGAAACTATCTTCAGTGACGCTTTTGAACCCATAACAGACAATTGGAGTACCAGCGGAAGTGTCAAAGTAGTTGGTAAATACACGCCGCATTATGGGAGTGTGTGGCTCCCAAATTATCAATACCCAAAAGGAGGCTTACTTGATTCAACACGGAGACAGCTGCATTTTAGTTGCAATTCAAGTGCTACTTTAGATCTCAATTTTGGGAATAAGTATTACAAAGACATAACAATAGATTTTTGGAGGGCAGTTAGGAACGTTGAAACAGTAGATGAATGTCTTACCCTAAGTTGGAAAGGGGACATGTGGCACAATAGTGTTTGGAAAAGATGTGGAGTAGGTCACGACAACATTGCAGATGAATATGGTTATGTTTCCACAAATGGAGACCTAGATTCACAGGCTGGCCATGTCACCAAGGTTCTCTCTAGTTCGACACTAAACAAAATTAAGATTAAGTTTGAATTTAGAGGTTATGGTAGCAATCCTGACGCAGATGGTGGATTCATAGATGAATTGAAGGTATCTGGGGATCTAGCCTACGATTGCTCAAAAGAGGATGAATGCCAAACGGAAGGTGAGAAGAGATGTTCTGGAAACACTGTGCAGGAGTGTGGAAACTGCGATAATGACCCGTGCCTTGAATGGTGTGATGTTGAAACTTGCACTTCAACAGACCCGTGCAACGAAAGCTTCTGTGATGACGGGAAGTGCGTGACTAAAGAAAACTGTAGTTTAGCCAGTTGTACATCCGCCGCAACCACTTATTGCAACCATAAAAACTGCCACTGCAACGATGACAAACAAAACTGTGATGAGACTGGGATCGATTGCGGGGGTAGTTGCGAACCATGTGGTGGGGATATCAACGATGGCCTCCCTTGCGAGAAGGATAGTGATTGTATAAGCAACCGCTGTGATTTAGGAGACACAGGGAAATGCTTCCATTGTGCTATCTGCCCTGGTACATCTGAACCGGATGCTGTCACTAGTTGTTCAAACCAAGAACCTGGTGAGTGTGAATACCAGTGTGGTGCAGATCAAGCCTGCGATGATAAACTGATGAACTCGCACTGGATTTCCGACCAGGCGTGTAGAAGTTGTAAGGATTGCTTGTATAGCAGTGATGACACTGTTGATTTGTGTAGTTGCAGCGCGAGTAACTGTTCCGGCGGTTACTGCGACTCCGGGGACACATGTTATTATGGTGTGGAGTGCGGTATCGATGGATGGAGTTACAATAGTACATGTTCTACTGCTGATTCATGTGATGCTAATACGCTTGTAACAGGGAAGACCTGCGGTGCTGGTGGTTGCAGCTCTGGAGCTACGTACACTTGTGACGACACAACGCACACAAACTGCCAGAAGGTAA
>JAGHAM010000009.1 GCA_021161465.1 Candidatus Iainarchaeum sp.
AGGGAGTTCTTTGTAAGAGGGAAAAAGTAAGGAACTTATATTAATGTGGTATGTGTTTTAAAAAAGGTGGGTACGAGTAGTCGGTTTGTGGTTGCTATTTTGTTTGTTTTTTTATTGCTAGAGCTATCTAGGGGCGAGATTATATACCCAAAGAACTGCCCGGATGATAAGGGTTTTCAGAGTTTTGACTGTGGCCTTGATGGATGGACTGGTGAATATTTCAAACTTGTCGAAGGGCGAGTTTGTGCCGGCTGGTTTAACAACAATTGTGAGATATGCTCAGGTGCCACAGAAGATACTTTTTGGCCAATTGGTGGATACCATATCCGTTTGAGATATGAAGGGACGAGAGAAAATGGAATGGCATACATCGAAAGGAGCATCTCAACTAAAGGATTTAAAAATATCAAACTCAAATATGCAAGAGCTGTGCGTGATGTTGAAGGTAGTAAGAATGAATGCCTATTGGTACAATACTACAACGGAACCACATGGAACACCGTACCAGGCGGTAAATATTGTGGTATTTACTACTATTTTGATGGTTGGACAATAACTAAAGATCTAAAAAGTAGAAAAGATGCTAATGATAATCCTAAGTTTAGGATTCGGTTTATCTTGACCAATGTAGAGTGTGATGAATCTGCCTTTGTAGATAGAGTGAAGCTTGAAGGAAATCGGTGCAACAGTACAGGGGAGGTATGTACAAAAAACGAGAGTTGTTGCTCGGATTTGTGCAACAAACGTTGCTGTAAAGTGGGGGTAGACTGTTCTGGAACAGGTTGCGATGATGAAAATAAGCTCAGAAACAAAGTCTGTGACACAAAGGGTGACTGTGTATTAGACATGAGTAGCGAAGCGGGTACGGATACTGATGGGGATGGTGCAGACTTTGGTTGTGACTATAATGACAGTGACCCCTGTTCTATCACCGGAAACGAAGATAATTGCGACAACTGCAACCACTGCAACGATGGTACCCAAAACTGTGATGAGACTGGGACCGATTGTGGGGGTAGTTGCGAACCATGCGGAGGCTACAGCGATGGCCACTCTTGCCAATCCGAGAACGACTGCGAAAACCACTGCGATCTTGAGAACAAGACGTGCTTCTCGTGTACTCCGTGCTCTGGTGTGGATAGGTGCAGCAATCAAGAACCTAATGAATGCGAATTACAGTGTGGCGCAAACAAAACCTGTGATGATAAACAGGTAGACTCACACTGGATTTCCGACCAGGCGTGTAGAAGTTGTAAGGATTGCTTGTATAGCAGTGATGACACTGTTGGATCGTGTGAGTGCAGTGGGGATTGCATAAAAGGTTACTGTGAGAATGACAACAACTGTTACTATGGGGTAAGCTGTACCCTTAATGGTTGGGACTACAGCGACAAGTGTTCTACAGCAGATTCATGTGATGCTAATACGCTTGTAACAGGGAAGACCTGCGGTGCTGGTGGTTGCAGCTCTGGAGCTACGTACACTTGTGACGACACAACGCACACAAACTGCCAGAAGGTAAACTGCAACGGGTCGGATTACTACTGCACTTACGATGGTTCAAGCTGGGAGTGGAGAACAAGCAAGCCTGAGGAAAGTATTGCAGCTGGTAACTGTGAGGATGATGTCGACAATGACTGCGATAGTGATGCAGACGAAGAAGATATGGATTGCGGTGGTACGGGGTGTAATCCTGGAGAAAAAAAACCCTGCGACAAACAGGATGGTGTTTGTGCTGGCTCATTTATGGTATGCCTAGATGATAAAAATTGGGGAGAGTGCAGTTATACTAACTTATCCAACTATGAAGATGGAAAAGAAACCCAGTGCGGCGATGGCGCAGACAACGATTGCGATAACAAAACGGATTGCGATGATGAAGATTGTTTGGATACATCTACCTGCAAGTCTCAGATATGCTCACCAATTGGGTCTGTTGAACCTTGTGGACCCGGCGTATGTTCAAACTACAACAAAACATGTCTTAAAGCATGGGAAAACGAAGAGCACGGCAAGTGGTTCTGCAACTATTCTGAAATTCAGAACTATGAGAAACCAGAAACTAGCTGTAATGATGGGTTGGACAATGATTGTGATGGGGCTGCTGACTGCGGTGATCCAACTACGGGGGAGCCGGAAGACACTGACTGCGTTGACCCAAGCATTCAAACCCGTGGATGTTATAATGGAAATGTGTACCTGTATGACTCATGCGGGTGGCCGGCAAGCAACCCAACCACAATATGTGCTGACGACGACCTCTGCACAATTGATGAATGTATGAATGGCGAATGTGTCTACAGCGAGCCAGATTGCATAACTGGAGATGGGTGTTGTCCTACTGGGTGCACACCAGAAAACGACAATGACTGCAAAACATGTCTATCTGATTCAGACTGTGATGACAACATAAACTGCACTGTGGACACGTGCTCAGGAACACCAGAGGCCTGTCATCATGTACGGGTAACCTCTTGTGCCTCCGGCGATGGTTGTTGTCCTGCTGGGTGCAACTACACCACTGATAGCGACTGTCCACTAGAACCAACCAATACCCCACCAACTGTAGAGTTGCTGGAACCGGCGAGAGATGGCTACTATTCTGTATGGGGCATCTCAACAGGAGTTCCAGTAGAGTTTAGAGCTATAGACCCTGACACAGAAAACCTAGATTGCTACTATGAAATTGATGGTATCCTAAAGAAGTTGCCAAAAGCAAAATCCGGTGAGATTGTAACCATCAACCTTCCAATGAACTGGAGCAATGATAGCCAAAAAGTAGAGAAAACGATAATGATAAACTGTACCGATGGGATAAGTTACGCCACGAATTCCTCTAACTTTCATATTGTAGGAAAACCACCTACGGCAGACCAGGATGAGACAGAAGGTAAGCCTAAAAGTGAAGTTGAAAGGTTCATAAGGACATTCACCCCTATCCCAGACTCTTACTATGATTACATCCCAATACCAGTAAGGGAGAACCTTGACCTAATTTTCGCTGCACTGATTGGTTTCGCGTTGCTGGTCTTCATCGTGACATCTTATCTTTCAAGAGCTCAAAGTAGGGAAGTCATAGAGAAAAAACTCAGGGAAGAAAGAGAGAAAGAGAAAAAAATAACGTTTAGAAGACTGAAAGATAGAAGAGCAGAGATTAGAAGCAAACTGGCGAAGATAAAGAAAGCAGAGGTAGGTGGCCTGTCGAAAGCCCTGCTGAAGAAGAAAAAAGCATATGAGAATGAGCTTATTTTACTCCAAGAAGACTTGCTGAAAAATGATTTATATCTTAAGGAACTGAGTGATAAAGCTGACGAAGCTCTCGAGCAAGCTAAAAAAGGCATCCCGAGCAAGGAAATCATGAAGCAACTTGTTGAAGAAGGCTACACCAAGAAAGAGATTGAAATCATAAAGAGGGCCTTCCAGAGGAGACTGATAAAGGGTGGGTTTTTAAAAGATTAGCAGGTAGTGCATATCCTCTACTATTGCGGCATCTTAACAGGCAAAAGATTAAATAACTGAATTGGCTTTTAATAACTGATGAAACGCTCAGCGCTTATTGCTGCCATACTACTTTTCTCAACGATTTTTGTAACCTTTGCTTTCTTTGTTCCTGAAGCCCATGCAGGCACCAATCCAAACGTCACAACCTGCTGCCACAGTGGACAGTCGTGCAGCTGCTCTGCGTCTGGCTGTTGTTCTGGATTACACTGTTGTAGTGGAACCTGCAAAAGTTCATGCACATACTGTGGGGATGGCAGCTGCAATGGTGGTGAAACCTGCCGAAGCTGCAAGACTGACTGTGGATGCTGTTCAAACGGTCACAGCTGCTCCTCTGGTAGTCAGTGTTGTTCCGGTAATTGCCAAGGTGGTGTTTGCACAAGTTCATGCACTAGTAATGGTGAAAGTTGCTCTGCTGACGATGACTGCTGTTCGGGGCACTGTTGCAGTGGGACATGTAGCGAGTCCGAGTGCTGTACTGGGAGAGGTGGTTCATGTAGTCATACTTCGGATTGTTGTGGCAATCTTCTATGTTGTAGTACCTTCGGCGGCACGGGAATGAGTTGCCAAGATGTGTGCAGCTGTAAAGAGAATGGAGAAAGCTGTAATTTTGACGCTGGATGTTGTTCGGGGCATTGCTGTGGAGGTATGTGTAAGGACTCCTGCGAGAGTTGTAAAAACAACGGTGGCAGCTGTGCGTACAATGAAGATTGTTGCTCAAACCACTGTTGTAACGGCGTATGCAAAGACCAGTGCTGTGCATCAAACGGGAATAGCTGCTCGGTTGATGGTGATTGCTGTTCGGGGCACTGTTGCAGTGGGACATGCAAAGATGAATGTGGATGTTCCTCTTGGGGGTGCTGTAATAGCGAAGGAGAAAACTGTGGCATAGGCCAACCTTGTTGTGCCGGCTTGACTTGTTGTAGCGGAACTTGCAAACCAAATTGTGGGTGTAATACAGACGGGAGCACATGCACAGGTAATTCCGATTGCTGTTCTGGACATTGTTGTAGCGGGACATGCAAATCAAGCTGCTGTATGGGGGATGGAAGTACCTGTTCTTCAGGTAGTCAGTGTTGCTCAGGAAAATGTTGTGATGGTGTCTGCAGCTCATCCTGTTGTCAGGAAACCGGAAGCTATTGCCAGATGGACAGTGATTGTTGCTCTGGCTCATGTTGCAACAATGTATGTAGCCTATCCTGTTGTAAACAGGATGGGGATAGTTGTTCGACAGATAGTGATTGTTGCTCTGGGGTCTGCCAAGGTGGAACCTGTGGCAGCTCGTGTTCTGGTAATGGAGATGGCTGTTCGGTTGATGGTGATTGTTGTTCGGGGCACTGCTGCAGTGGAACGTGTGAGAGCTCCTGTGGGTGCTCAACCAATGGCATGGATTGTGCATCCAACAGCCAATGTTGTTCTGGGCATTGTTGTGATGGAACGTGCGAGAGTTCTTGTGGTGGGAGCTGTACGCAAGTTGGGGGTGTGTGCTCCTCTGATGAAAGTTGCTGCACAGGTATTTGCTGTAATGGCTATTGCGCGTCTTCATGCCCATTAACCATAAGTAACATTGCATGTAGCAGCACAGAAACGTCAATGACCTTCGCGTGGGACACCAGCAGAAGATCGAACTCATCTGTCGAATATTGCCTCCCATCAGCGTGCACGGGAACTGTCACCAGCCCGGCGTATGTCACACACCACACACTAACAGCAACTGATAATGTTGTCCCTGGCACTGCTTATACTTACTATATACATTCCACATCAACAGATGGCCAAGTGGTTTCTTCAGGAGCCAACTACTGCACGACACAGGTAGGTGGCTGCACACAAACTGGTGGGTATTGCATATCCAGTGATAGTTGTTGCTCTGGCTATTGCTGTGACAATACCTGCTCAGCCGTCCCATGTTGCAGTGCGAACAACAATAATTGCAATGAAGATGAGGATTGTTGCTCAGAGCATTGCTGCAATGGCGTTTGCAAGGATTATTGTGACTGTGGGCCAACAGGGAGTATCTGCTCCTTCGATAAGCAATGCTGCTCGGGGTATTGCGCCAATAACACATGTAAGACTAATTTGGGCAGCTCAGACTATGTGCCTCCTGAGGTGTCTATATCTGGCGCAATTGGTGTATGGGGAAAAGAGCCACTCTCAGCCAAGATAGTCTGCACAGACGAAAGTGGCTGCGATGCAAGCACATACAGGTTTAAGTCCTATACGAACAATCCATTATCCTGTCCAAATGTTTATTCCCTATACAATATATCTGCTTCATCTCCAGAAGAGGTATACAATCATCAATGGTTATGCGGGGCTGCCATGGATAACAACGAGAATGTAGGCTTCACTGAGCATCCCACAGAATTTAGAATAGATAGTGAAGCTCCAATAACCTCCATAATCAGCCCTGGAGAAGGCTCAATCCAGACAAAGGATTTCCAATTATCCCTTGGTGATGAGGATACAGGAGGGAGCGAACTACAGTTATGTTATTACCAGATACAAGCAAAAAATGGTGACCAGTGGCTGACAACAAAAGGTTGGACTGCTAGGACATGCTCCATTCCAATAACCGTGTCACTTAGTGGTGGAGATTGCCCATATTCTGGCGATAGGCCGGCATGCAAGATAAGGGCCTATGCCACTGACATGGCAGGTAACATAGGAAACATTGCGGAAAGGAATTTCATAATCTCCCCAGACCACCCAGATGAAAATCCGCCAACACGCGGAAGTTACAATCCAATGGAAAACACACTTCAGAGAAGTGAATTTGACCTAAGTTTCAATCTGAATGAGAAAGGTAATTGCAAGTGGGGATTAGAAAACGCAGACTATGATAATCTAGCGAAGAGCTGTGATGGGGACGGAACAACAATTATCTGCCATGTATCCAACCTCCCACATGGTTTAGTCACTATCTATGTTGGTTGTGAAGACGCACTAGGAAACAAAGATACAAAATCAACAACAAGCTCGCTCAAGTATCTCATACAGGATGATGTCATGAAAATAGACATAGTCTCCCCAGAAAACAACAGTAAGATAGCAGCTGGTTGGGCCAAAGTATTGTTCAAGACTGAAGATACAAACACTCAGAAATTCCAATACAGTTATGACGGGATTGTCTGGAGTGATATGGATATACCATTCCAGGCTCAGGAAGACGTATACTCTTATAATTTCACGTCCCTGCATACAGGTAAAAATACATTATACATAAGGGGCTACGGTATTGGGGGTGTTGGAACACCATCAAAGGTGGTGGTTGACGTCACGGTTGATGTTAATCTTGCACCACAGGTTACTATAGACTATCCTGGCTACTATGAGTTTTATTTTGCAGTAGATGAAGTGGAATTCACCGCAACAGATGAAGAAGCTACTAATATGGACTGCAAATACCGGGTAGACAATCTGGAGTGGATTGACACCACAGCCGAGAATGGTGTGAAAAAAACAGTTCCAATAACTATACCAGAAGGGTGGCACGATGTAAGTGTAAAATGCTCAGATGGCTCAAAATGGACGAATCCGCCAGTTATCCATACCTTTTACGTACACTCATCGAATTCAGAAAATATAACCAATATGCCTCCAGAGGTAATCATCAAATACCCCAAATACAACGGAAACTATGAATCTATCGATAAAATTACGTTCCTGGCTACAGATGATAAGGCAGACGAAGTAGACTGCAACGCTGAAATAGACTCAAATGGCATGTCAAGTAAAAAAGTTCACACAGGGATAGAGGAGAGTATAGACGTAAGTGCTGTGGGAGATGGGTGGCACACAGCAACAGTTTCTTGCTTTGATGGAAAGAATTGGACATTGAACCCACCTGTTGTGTTCTTCTATATACAGACCAATAAAAGTAGCAAAGGAAACAGCCCGCCGGCAGTATCCATAGAGTACCCCACCAATGGTGGCACATACAATAACATTAACAGTTTCTTGTTTAAGACAGTTGATGACAGCTCTTCTGACTTATCGTGCATGTATTCCATAGATTCCTTGGATTGGAAAAGTGTTGGTGCAGTAAACAACACTAAAACCAAAGTTGACATAGTGGTAGGTAGAGGGGGGCATATGCTCACAGTCAGGTGTTACGACGGCTCCTCCTGGACGCCAAATCCACCAACGTATTATTTCTTTGTGGAGAGGGGAGAGCTACCAAAGGGAGCCTTCCTAACTGGGGGTAGTTTCATACTAACACCAAAGGAAGAATCACCACATGAAGTTGTCCTGGACATCAGGTTGTCACCAGATGCTAGTGTCCCTGCTTATTTAGTTAGTATAAACTTTAGCAATCCACCAAAAGGAGTACTACTACAGGACACGTACTTGAAGAAAGCAGCTGTGTTCCTTTCGCCGGGTGACTCTTCAAAGCTCAGCTGGAAGGTGATGGCTCCAGCAACCTACAATGTAAACCCATCAGATTTTGAAGTGCAGTGGGATGACGAGGTAAAACTTGAACTAGACAGCATTCCAAGGAGAACAACTAACATTGAACTAAACATTAGTGGTAAAACAGATCCTGATGTCTGTGAAAAGTATAATATAACCAGCATTAAGGGAGAAAATGATAAATGCAGGACCAAAATAGTCGTCAACAAGGAAGAGCCAATATATGCTGATGTAGACGGGAGATTCTCAAAAACTGTTTTCCTGGAGCCTGGTGAGAACCTTGTGACTGTCACTGCGGTAGACCCAGGTGGAAATAGGGTATTTGAAAACTTTAAAGTAGAATACACCCCTCCTTTGAGTGCATTGATAATCAAGAACCTATTCCCAATAATAGCATTACTAGTGCTTGCTATTGTGTTAACTGTTGTTGTTGTATTTCACAATATAAATAGAAGTAAAACAGAGATAAAAAAGGAACTTGAGAAAAAGGAAATTGAGAAAGCAAAAGAACGACTTAAAATGCTTAAAGAAAGAAGGAAGTATATCACAAAAAGGCTTTCCAAACTGGCAACTAAGGAATCGGCAATAGGCCTATCTGCCGATGAAGAGGCCCAGAAGAAGGCTTACAAGGAAGAATTAGTTGGGATACAGGAAGAGTTACTCAGCAACGAGGACTTCCTTGAGGAGTTGGCAAAGAAAACAAATGAGGTTGTCGAACTGGCTAGGAGAGGAGTGCCAAGCAAGGAAATAAGGCAAAAACTGATAAGTGAAGGGTATACCAAGAAGGAGATTGGGATAATACGGAAGCTATTCGACGAAAAGAAGAAAAGCATAAAGAAAAACAAGAACGAAAAATGACGGCAACAAGTTTATTAAATAGATAAGAGTTATTTTAGCTGATGGGTGGCAAAGGACAGACCTCACTGGAATACTTGATTTTAGTAAGTATGATAATTTTCATAGGCGCTGTTCTAGCGGCTTTTGTTTATACCTATTTTCTGGTTCCACAAAAAAGTACGATACCTGTAACTAAAGACAAACAGAATTGCCAGATTGGAAATGAAAAGTGGATTGGCTTCGATGAGATTGAACTCATAAACTATAACACTCCTTATGATGGAACAGCCACCACAAAGCCTCAGGCTATAAAGCGTGGTAGTGCCATATTTGAATATGACACCACAGGAAGCCCACCAACCATTAACAACAAAACTATAGCTGAAGTCTGCAGGCTTCAGAACGAGTATCCACTTATCTATGACATTAAAGGCAGAGCAATATATTTACAAAACAAGAATAGCCAGTACTATGTTTACAAGGTAAGTGGAGGGACAACTGGTTCCACAACTATCACGGTATCAGCAGAGAGCACATGGAGCTCTAGCCAATCTGCAACTTCATCTTGCAGTTCAGGCTCCAGTGCCCAGACTTCAAAAGATGATGAATACCAGATGAAATTTGATATTGATTCAGCATTATCATCAGCTGGGAAAAGCAGAAGCGATATAACTGCTCTGAAGTTGAGTGTGGACCAAACACTTTGTACTGGTGGGTGTGGTGCAACCGATGGGGAAGTGGGACAGATAGATGAAACTGGTTTTAAACATTCCAGTGCCACAATGAAAAACACTGGTAGTTTTGACCTATCTGGGTCGTTGCCTACCACTAGAGAAATCACCCTTAACAACAACATATTGAGCAACGTTTCAGACCCTGTAAGTTCCGGGCAAAATTTGTATATCGCCATCAAAAAAAGCGATTCAGTTACCGGTTATGCTTACTATTGCAATGAATCGCAGCTGCTCATTACTGTATCCTAGTTCGCTTATTGCAAAAAAACTACAACATTTATAAATATAGCTCCCCTATATTTATCCTGTGGGGGGTATGACTGGATATAAGTCAAAATTATTGTTGGTGCTAACTTTAGTGTTGTTTATTCCAGGCTATGCCCTCGGCGGATCCTGCTCGACAGAAGCTGGTGGTATGTGCGAGGGTTATGACAAAGCAATATGCATGTATGACATGCCAGGGGGAACTTTCCATCCAAGCACAAATTTCTGCATGCAAAACGTAAGAATGTACAACTTTAAATACAAAGGTGAGGCTGAATCGCCAATAGAGTGCAAACTACGGGATTTTGCTTGTTACTGCTTCAACACAGACCCATGCCCAAAACCCTTTGAGGTAAAGAACATCCAGCACACGGTAGGTTCAACAACAGCAACCATAAGCTGGAATACCAAATGGGCAGAACAGACAGGTTCCATAAAGCCAGGGACGGATTGGCCAACAAACGCAACAATTTACTATGGAACAACCGAAGAGTACTCTCACTCAGTCACAACTGATGAAACCAACGGGACGCACACGGCCACAATAACTGGTTTGCAGCCTGGGTCTACATATCACTTTAAGATTTCCGCAGAGGACGAGCTTGAAAATCTTGTAAACTCCACTGATTTAACGTTCACCACAGAGCAACTACCAAACACGCCACCAACCGTGCCAACACCAGAAGAGCCAGCAGATGGCGCGATGGTGGAAACCAGCCCAACTATCAGATGGAGTAGTTCATACGATAACGACGGGGATACCATCACCTATGAGCTACAGGTTGACGACAAACAACAGTTTGATTCACCAACAACCAGAAGCACACAACTAACCTATATTGATGACCTGACACTCGTACCAGGAACATATTATTGGAGGGTTAGAGCATACGATGGTAAAGATTACTCTAACTGGAGTGAAGTATGGAGCTTCACAATAGAAGAGCAGGACACAACACCACCAACGTCCAACCACCCAACAGATATAACAGTAGAACAAGATGGTGAGGCAACTGTCAATTGGATACTCCATGATGAAACACTTCCTGGTAAATACAAGGTTACAAAAGATGGAAGCACATACGTGAATTGGACCCCATGGGAGAATGGAACACAAATCAACGTGCCAATAGACACCGGTGAAGTAGGAACGCACCAATACACTATCTACTTCGATGATGCCGCTGGAAATGCCGGAACACCAGATACTGTAGTAGTTGAAATAATTTTAGGGCAGCAGCCACCAACTATCCCAAACCTCATATCACCAAAAAACGGGGCTAGTATGTATGAAAATCCTCAGGTCAGCTGGGAAGAGTCAATTGACCCAAACGGAGACAGCATTACATATGAGCTTCTCGTGGATAACGCCCCCGGCTTCTCATCACCTGAAATCCACAAAAGTGGCTTAACGACCACTGGCTATCAAACAGAAGGTTTATCAATAGACACCTACTACTGGAAGGTCAGAGCCTATGACGGTAAAGACCATTCCAACTGGAGTGAGGTACGGCAATTCACAATCACTAACAAGCCTTCACCACAGGGACAACTCACTGAGTTGCCATCTGGGAACTGGGATGAAACTTATCCGGCCCAAACTATCGTCTCATGCAGCTTAACAGCGGGTGATGCTGGCACTCCTCTTGAACTTCAGAGAGATGGGGAAACTGTGGCCGTAGGGACCACACCCTCCGAAACCACAACCATGGCTGCTGGTAGCTATAGCTACTCATGCCATTACCCGGAAACAGAGAATTACTCCAGCGCTGTTCTAGACACAAAGACATTAAATGTAGAGAAAGGCTCAAGAACTGTAAATGTAACTTTTGATAAGGAAAGCCCAGTACAATACGGCACACCACTAACTGTAAACTGCGATGTTTCGAGTACCCCCAGTGATGGACAGATTCACCTTTACATGAATGGGACGGATATATCCGGGCTAGCTGGGAAAGAGCATGTTTATCCTGCAGGTTACTGGATTTTTGCCTGCAATGTTTCAGAGGGTGAAAACTATACTGGCGCACAGGACACCAAACCATTCAAAGTAAAACCACCCAACAATAGGCCTGTAGCCACAATTACATACCCAAAAAATGGTGTTTACTATCCACATTTAGACAGCTTTAACTTCACTGCAATCGACGACGATGCTTTTGAGATGATATGCAACTACACGGTAGACGGAGCAAACGGTCAAACAAACGCGGAAAATGGTACTGTAACTATAGTGCCAGTAAGCCCGATGGGAACTGGGGAACATACAATAAGCATTAGTTGTTTTGACGGTGAAACCTGGTCAGAGCCATCTACAGTTGACTTTTTCATTGATTCTGCTCCTCCTGATATACAAATAACCCTTCCAGAAAACAACAGCTACATAAACTCATCCATTCTAGCTTACGTAGGTTATGATAACGTTGGTATAGACCATTATGAAGTCAAGGAAGATGACGGCATGTGGATAAACAACGGTCTTTCCACAAGCTATGAGTTCTCTTTGACTAATGGTGCACACACGCTTTGTGTAAAAGCTGTTGATGATGTTGGGAATAGCAACACCTCTTGTGTCACTGTCGTTTACGATACAATTCCACCAGAGATTACCATACACTCCCCAGAAAACCAGACTGTTTTTGGCACTAACGAAATAACAATCACTTACTCTTCCACTGCAGCTGATATTGCCTACTCACAGTACAAAGTAGATGAAGGGGAATGGTTGACGGATGATAACGGAAGTCCAACAACAGTAACTGGGCTAAGTGATGGTTGGCATTACATTTATGTTAGAAGTGTTGACTTAACGGGAAATATTGGTCCTGCACAGGTTGTGTATGTACGTGTCGACACCACGAGACCAACCGTCATCGTAGAATCTCCAGAGAACAACAGTGAATACAACGTTGATTGGGTTGTCGCTGAATTTAACTCACCAGATGAAGATGTGAAGGGTTTTGAGTACAGCTACGATAACGAAGAATGGATGAATATGGGGATAGAGGAGCCACAAGCCGATGAAACCTACTCATTCAACTTTACAAATTTACCCGAAGGGGTAGACTCTATATACATACGCGCTTATGATTCTGTTGGGCTGGGAGAACCTGCTTTGTTGCTAGTTAACATAAGCCTACCACATATCCCTCCATCTGTAACAATCACGTACCCAACTAATGACACTTACTACGTATCCATGACTGCATTTAGATTCATACCAACAGATGACAAAGAAATTAGCCTTGTGTGCAATTACAGCGTGGACTCTGGCGCTTGGCAAACTGCTGTGGCAGCAAATGGTAGTGAAAGGGTTGTCTCCATATCCATTGGTGAGGGGTATCACGAGATTAGAGTTAAGTGTTTTGATGGTGGGTTCTGGTCAAATGAAAGCATGGTTTATTTCTATGTAGACACAAGTGGGCCAATTGTCACCATAACCAGCCCAGAGAACTATACATATCAGAATGAGGCCCACTTCGAATATACTGCAACTGATAACGGTGGGAGTGGTATTGATTACTACGAAGTCAAAACTGGGGCTGGCGCGTGGATTCAGACCACAGAACCATCACACACCTTCAGCTTGTCTGATGGGCAGCACTGGCTTTATGCTAGGGCAGTGGATAAATTGGGTAACGTAGGACCAATAGCAAAAGTCGCAGTAAATATAGACACGCAGCCTCCAGAGATAACCATGATAGCCCCTATGAACAATACAAACACAACAGCAACCGATGTTGATATTTATTATACCAGTAGCTCGTCAGATCTAGACCACTATGAAGTTAAGCAAGATAACGGTGGGTGGATAAACAAGGGAACCATAGATTGGCATATGTTTTATAGCCTATCAGATGGCACCCACAATTTATACGCAAAAGCTGTTGATGTCGCTGGTAACGAAAAAGTAGTATTCCTCATTGTCAATGTTAACACTTACGGACCAACAGTAATCATCACAGCCCCAGCCAACGGCTCATATTACGAAGTTGATGACATAAACGTCACGTTTTACTCAAACGATAGTGACGTAACAACATTCCAGTACTCTTTCAACGGCGCGAACTGGTTTGACACGGGGATAAACGCACAGCCGGATGAAGCCTACACCTACACCGTGCACAATGTCCCTGATGGCAACTCAAGCATTTACATAAGGGGCAAAGATACTGCAAACAACTATGGTGTTCCAGATGTTGTAAACGTTAACATTGATTCAATATTCACGAGTCTGCTTGTGTGGATAGACATAGACGACTCTATCTATGGGTATACAGAAACTAACGCCTTCGGGATAGTTGGCAACAACAATGAAGAGAACATACCAGGTGGTTATGTTGAAGTGAATCTAACGTTCGACGACTCTCTTTGTTACACAATATTAGGTGGCGACTCCAACCCCGTTTCACTACCAGAGATAAAGTCTGGCGAGATGGAGGATGCTGAGTGGATGTATACATGTGATAACGTTGCAGAACCCACATATGTAAATGCAACTGTTTGGATGACTTATCTTCCAAATGGTAAGAAGAATCATGCATCCAAGGTTGTAGAAGTCGTCCCTCTGTAAAATCAACTATAGGTTATAAATAGGCTTTCTTCTTCTCTAAACTACGATGAGAAAGTGCCTGATACTAGTGGTCATGCTGATAATCTCACAGAGCGCTCTAGGGATAAGCGCAACCAAAATTGAGGGTTTTGAACTTGAGGGCATATTTGTAACCAAAAATGAAACTACAATTATGATAAGTAATGATGTAGCACCAGTATATGGTCTTTCTGTTGAAGTAATTGATTTGCCGAAATGTGCTAACTTGACGGGTTCTCAAGTAAAAAACATAAAGTTTCTTGGAAAAACAAAGGTTAGCTTAAGTTGGAATATATCATCTAATGGTAGCTGCAATTTAACCAAAGATAATTTCAAAATAGTTTCATGGGATGACTCTGTCCTATTGCAGGGTTTGCATGTCAATGGTCAGCTTGTGAAAAACAATAGTTTTTTGAAAGTTAACACTCCAGAAATCCACATAGGGGGGTACACTGACTCAGCAAATTTCTGTAAGCAAATGCAAAATAAGAACAACGCAAGTTTCTGGAGGGATATAAACCATTGTAACACAAAAGCCAGGATAAACAATCAACTATGGTTTTACGCTGACGATGAAGGTTATTTTGCATCTAATAAGATAAGGCTAAAAGAGGGGAACAACACTTTCACCGTAGAGGTCATGGATCCCGGCCAGAACACAAACTCAACTAGTTTTGTAGTTGAATACAAACCAACCCCTGGTGACTGGATAAAGATACGGGCAACAGAAAACTGGTATTATATACTGGGGTTGTTGGTTGTTCTTTTCATTCTTGGTAAAGCTATATCAGCAATTCGCGCCAAGCACAAGAGAGCAGTAGGGAAGAAGAAAGAATTTGAGGATATGAAAAAAAGAAGAGCTGAACTCAGGAAGAAACTAAGCGAGCTTGTTAAGAAAGAACCCCTTGTAGGCCTCACCCATGAGGAAACAGTTATGAAGAAAAACTACGAGCAGGAACTACTTGCTCTACAGGAAGAGCTGCTCGAGAGGCCTGAATTCCAGCGGGAATTGAGTAGAGTCGCTGGAAAGGCAGTAAAATGGGCAAGAAGTGGAGTAGCTAGCAAGGAGATAAGGCAAAGGCTTGTTGAGATGGGTTATACGCAGAAAGAGATTGCAATAATCCAGAGAGTGTTTAAAGAGAAACTGGGAAATAGTTAATCACCAATGGACGGTACCTGAATAACTCCCATACATCCGAAACAAAGAAGAGTGGTAGTTAATCAACGATAAAATGTTAACTGCACATGCCTCAGCAGCTAACATGTATTATCGCGGTAACTCCCGGCTTTCTACCTTTTCTTTTCATTAGTTTGTTGTAAGCCTTGATTGCCTCCTGTGTTTTCCTGGCTATCAGTTTTATCTTGTTTCTCTTGCAGTAGCTTCTTGCATCCTTTGATATCTTAACAATCCCATACTCGCCTGTCCCAATCACAAACACTTTGGTTTTGTCATCAATACTTCTCTCAAGTTCTTTTTCTGTTATAAGGTGCTCGTCCTCGTCCTGCCTTGGAAAAATCTCGCCAAACGTGCTAACTATAAAATCCTTATCCAGGACTTCATCACCATACTTGACTTTCCCCAATGTCGCCCAACCAAATAAAGGCATAATATCCCTCCTCAACATGTCGAATGAATTATGGCAAGCACTCCTTTTTTATCTTTCTCTGAATTATAGAGCTCGATTGCCTTTTTTGAGTCGGTTACCACCAGCTCAATGTTATTTTCAGCAAGGAACTTTCTGGCATCCTGCGAAACCCTAAGCGCGCCCATAAAACCATTCCCTACCACTACCTTCCTTGTGCCACTTTTCAGATAGCTTTTTAACTCGCTTAAAGTTATGAGGTGGTTATCCTCCCTAGGGCCTCTAGGATATGCCTCACCATTAGAAACCACTAAATCTTCCCGAAACTCCTTGTCTCCAAACACCAACCTTCCAAACTCTGCCTCTTTAAACTTCATGTTCTCAACCTAGCATACTAGCTATGGTTTTTCCAAATTTTCTAGCTGCATGCGGGCCATTAGCAGTGATTATCTTTCCGTCCACTGTAACGTCTTCTCTGGTGTAGGTTGCACCGCCTTCCTCAACAACAGATTTGAAAGTGCCATCCCCACTGTCCCATATGGTAGCCTTCTTACCTTTTATGACTCCTGCCTTAGCTAGTATACCAGGAGCAATACAGATTGCCCCAAGGACCTTGCCTTGTTTGTAGGCTTCCTTAGCTATGTTTAATGCCTCATCATCCGTGTAGTACACCTGCGCGCCTGAACCCCCAACAAACACTATCGCATCGTAGTCAGAGACGTTAACTTCGTTTAAACCTATCTGTGCGGTAGCTTTTCCACCTAACATCCCTGTCTTTTCCCCCGGTGTTTTACTGGCCACTGTCACTTCAACTCCTGCGTTTTCAAGTTCTTTTTTTGTGTCGAAAAACTCCTCATCCCTAAAATTCTCCGGGGCAATTACCATCAAAGCTTTCATAACCTTCCCTCCATTATAGTGGTTCACATCATTCTGTGGTGCCTGAACACACCCGGTAATAACTAAACCAATAGCTAGCAAAGCCCACCACAAGAATTTCATAGTTAGATTATGGGTAGCGCGCTTAAAATTTTTAATCCTGACCAAGCTGCTTCTTAACGGATGACGCAACCTTTGGTCCGAGTATATGCGTTAAATCACTTAAAGGCGCTTTCTCCAAATCACGTATCCTCCTTAAAGACGCCCTATGCAACTTCCTGGCTCTTACACGCCCTATACCCCTTAACTCAACCAATGGTAAAAGCTCTTTCTTGACACCATACTTTATACGCTTCTGCATTTTCCTGAACTCGCTCCCATCAGCTCCAATCACCTTACAAAGCTCACTTCCAGCATAAGCAATCCACTCGGCATTGGACAGCCTAGCTCGTAGTATTCCGGGGGCAATACCATAATCCTCAAGCACTTTCTCCTCGCTTTTTTCGTTAATCCAGTCCCAAAGCAAAAGCGTCGTCTTGTATTTCTCCAGAAAATCATACTCGGAGTAGCCAATGTTCACTGTATCCACACCAAGCTCCCCCTCGCGTGCATGAGCCGATACCCAGATATCTGCCTCCTCACCACGCTTAACGCGCAAATATGGTTTCAATTCTTCTGTGTTGGTTATATCATAAAGCCAACCAAGTTCTCCCTTCTCCCTGCCAAGGCCATCTATAATCTTGTAAGCTGAGAGGGGGTCTATGTAAAGCTCTGCTACTCTCATACCAAGCCGCGTGGCTTGCAATTCATCCTCAACCACAATGAAACCCATGTCTTTAAGCTCACGAAGGATTCTTGTAGCTTGGTTATTAAGCGAATCCACCACACCAAAGGTGAAAGCATAGTAAGTATGCATCAAAAACTCTGCCAGTTTTTCGAGTGTCGGGGTGAAGTGCAATGCTATTGACGCCAGTAGCTGCGCCCGCATGACTGACTCTATGCCAAATTGGGACCTCACTTGCTCAGGCTTACCGTAAATATAATGTGCCATATACTCCTCTTTTTGCGATTCGTTCTTCGCTACCAGGATTGCAAGCCCGTCTTTACCGTAATTTGGTCGACCAGCACGACCAGCCATTTGATAGTATTCCCTCACGGGTATCCCGACTAGACCATGAACTGTGTATCGCGCGGCGTCTCTTATGACCACAACATCCGCAGGCGTGTTCACTCCGGCTGCAAGGGTAGGTGTTGCGGCAATGACACGAATTTGCTCCTTTCGGAAAGCAGTTTCTATGAGTTTTCTTTGAGCCTGAACGAGACCAGCGTGGTGAAATGCCACACCATGTCTAACGCAATCGGCAAGTTTTCTGCATTGTTTCGTTGGAGACTCCAGCACGTTTAAAACCTTCTCGGCCAGAAGTGCAAGCTTTTTTGTATCCGCATACTTCTCAGTCAAGGGCTTAAGTCGCTCTGCTTCTGCCTCCGCACTTCTACGGGTGTTCACGAAGACCAGTGCTTCACCACCTTTCTCCAATGCACTTCTGCATAAGTCATATACAGGCGTCTTCATAGTTTCAATCTCAATGGTCCCATCCGTGGTTTCCAGCATGCCCTCGTGATAAACACCTTTCACGAGTTTTGTAGGCCGCCAGTTGCTCTCAATAAGTTCAGCATCAAGCCAGTCAGCCAGCTCTTTCGCGTTTGGTATTGTTGCACTCAATGCTATAACTTGTATATCAGGAAACAGTTGCCTGAAGCGCGTTATAACTGTCTCAAGTGTTGGTCCTCTGTCAGAATCAAGGAGGTGCACTTCATCAACCACAAGCAGCCCTATCTCAGGTATAATTTTCGAACGATGACGCATAAGAGAATCCGCCTTCTCGTTGGTGGTAATAATCCAATCATATTTTGTAAGCCATGGGTCAGCCGAATCATAGTCCCCAATAGAAAGAGCAACTTTAATACCCAAAGACCGGTAGCTGTTGAACGTATCCCGATGCTCTGACGCCAAGGCGCGCAGTGGACAGGTATAAAGGACACGTTTGCCCTGGGATATTGCGCGCAAGGCAGCAAGCTCGGCTATCAAAGTCTTACCAGAACCTGTGGGACTGGCAATGACTAAATTAGCGTTATTTTCCAGGAAGCTGGTTTTCAATGCTTTCTCCTGGACTGGATTTAACTGAGTTATGCCCCTCTTCTTCAGCAAACCGACCAGGTTTTCTGGGAAACCATAGCTGACTAGCTCTTCAATATTCATCTTTCGTATTATGGTCATGAAACCTTAAAAACACTGTGAGTGTGATTTTCCGATAGTCCGCCACAGCCAATTTTCATGCCATAACAAAGGTTTTTTATGTCAAAACTGATATCAATTAGTCATGGCCCTTGGATTTATTATAAGTTGGCTTTTGAATTTTGTGTCAATCTCAATCATACTCGCAGTGGTTGATGAATACAAAAACTATTATCTAGAAAAGAAACCGTGGTTCTTATTCACTGTGGCAATAGTGTTACCGACCATCTTAGAGTTGGTATCCTTCTTGTTGAACGGTAAGCCGTTCCTGTCTCTTTTGCTGCCCAGTGAGTTATGGGGATGGATATTCGGTTAAATTTCCGTTCACTGTACCCACTCAATGGACACAGCTACGGCAAACTACGAAAAGAGCAGGTATCTTTTTTTGTCTCAGAGAGTTCTGGGGGTCTCGAAGGAAAAACAGGATGAAAGATGTCAGCTTCTTCCAGGATGTAGCTATCAAAGAATAAAGAAAAAGGGTGCGGGTAAAAACCCGCTCCTAAACCACATTGGAGAGTTCTTTTTCTATTTCTTCGTCTGAAACGTTCTCCAGTGCCTTGTTCAGCTCGTTCTCAATTTCAGAGGATGCTGCATTCTCAACTTCCTCAATAGGCGGCGATGTTGGTGGTGTGGTAATATTGGTGTTGTTTACAGTTGTTGTCTGGTTCCCAATTGGCTTTTGCCCGACACACCCTATGAACGCTAGTGAAAGGACCAGTAGGGCGAGTGCCATTGATTTTATCACTTTTACACCTCCTTAATGCCAGCCATGCAACCCTGTGGATGTATTGTTCATGTTTGGGATCTGTGACGTTACTGTTCCATTGGATATGTTGCTTACAACCCCAGACACTATCGTTGTTGGCGACTCCGGTTCTATCTCGACCACCTGTGGTTCAGATGCCTCACACTTACGCGGGAACTTCTTGCAGAACACCTGGCATGTAACAACATCCTTGTGCTTAGCACAATAGCTCCCCATATCTGTGACCACCTTTCTACAAGCGAATGGGTGCTCCTTGCAATAGTTCACACACCGTGGATTGTCCGAGTTCCCTATACAGAAATCCGCCAGCTCCCTGCTGACAACCTTACATGCAACCGGGTGGTTTATACAATATTCTTTACATTTTGGGTCACTTGGGCTTTTCACACAGAAATCTGCTAGGTCTTTCGTCAAATTACCACATGCTTTCGGATGTTCCTTACAATAGCTCAAGCATTGTGCTTGCTTGGGGTGGTCCACACAGAAATCAGCAATACTCTTTATGACCCGTTGGCATTTTTCAGGGTTGTCAGCACAGTATTCCCTGCATCTCTTATGGTTTGGGTTCTTCATGCAAAATTTAATCAGGTCTTGTTTCAAGCGTGCACAGATAAGTGACTCGGGATGCTCCGCACAGAACTTCTTGGCCCTGCTCAAGGAATACAACCTACAGTTATCTATCTCTGGGTGCTCCTTACAGTAACTGCTGATAAAGTTCCTGCATCTGGCGTCAACCATATGGGTGCTGCAGTAGTCCTTGAAAATCTCCTTGCACTTCTTATTATCCGGGTTCTTCTGGCAGAAATCGGCTGTTTTATTAGCGCATCTTGTGTCATTGGTGTGTATCTTACAATAGTTTACTATCTTGTTCTTCAACTCCAAGGGTTTTATGGGCCTTGGGAGTCCAACCAGGTATAGGTACTGTGTCTTACCATTAATTATCAGTGCCCCGGCCCATACCTCCACAGAGCCTTTGTCAACCGAAGACACGTTGAACGAACCAACTTCTGTGTTGTTGGTATCCAAGACTTTACCTGAAGCAGCCCCGTCTTCTACAGTAACTCCTCTGAGCTTGTATTTCACATCGTCCAAGAACAAAACGCCAACCTTATACTCTGTCGAGTTAGAGTGGGTAGGAACTACAAAAACACCAAGGCCTGCCTTGACTATCTCAAAATCCATCGGGTCAGATGGTGAAACTGCAATTCCTTTTCCAAGGAACCCCAAAACTTTTAATGTGGGTTTAACTGCCGGTACCGGACTAGCTGTCGTCACTGGAGTCTGCGCAACGGCAAAAGTTGATGCTAACAGGATTAATCCCATAACCAATAGTAATTTCTTCATATTGAACACCTATTTCTTAATTAGTTACTGCCTGTTAATAAAGGTACCCCACACTGCAAGCCACGTTGCTGTATTGTATATAAATAATTGAATTCAACAATTATCATGTGATAGGTGTTATCTCTGATGTGCATAGCAATCTAGAAGCTCTGGAAGCTGTCATAGATGATTTGAAAAACAGGCACGTAAATGAAATATTTTGCGTTGGAGATATTGTAGGCTATGGCGCGAACCCAAACGAATGTTGTGATATAATCCGCCAATTGGAGATTCCTTGTGTCCTTGGAAATCATGATTTTGCAGCGGTAACTGGAAAGCTAGTTGACTGGTTCCAGCCCTCTGCAAGAGAAAGCCTTAAGTGGACAAGTGAAAAACTAACACGGGAAAACAAAATATTTTTAGCCGAGCTTCCCCGAAGGCTCATCGTCAAGACAGATGGTGTAAAACTTGGATTAGTCCACGGGAGCCCATGGGATGAATTATTTGAGTATGTTAGGCCAACCACCAGTGAGAGCGTCTTGAAGAAATTTCTCAAAGAGATGAAATGCAACGTGCTTGCCCTTGGGCATACACACTTGCCATTTGCTAAGAAAGTTAAAACAGGGATTGCCTTTAACCCTGGTTCTGTTGGCCAGCCAAGAGATGGTAACTGGATGGCAAGCTATGCTCTCCTGAACACCGAAGAAATGAAAGTTAAGATAGTCAGAGTTAAATATGATGTTGAGACTGCGGCTATGAAAATAAAATCAGCGGGCCTCCCTGCTTTCTTGTGGGAGAGACTTTACGAAGGCGCTTAGGTGTTCCCTGGGCTTTCGTAACCTTAGACCTTTCTTGTAAATTTTCTTTTTGGAGAGATGGTCTACATCTAATTTGTACATGGTTTTTAAGCGCTTCTCAAGTTCGGGCGAGAAAACATCATGCAGCTCATCGGGAGGTATAAAATAAACCATTTTCTTGTTTCCTGACGGCACATTGAAAAAATCGTTATCTGGCAGAGCAGAGCTAATTTTCACGTGGTTGGTTATATTTAGTGGCAGGTGGGGCAAGATATCTTTCAAGGCAGTGACAAGGTTTACCCCAATCTCCCTGCCATTCTTCTTTTGTGATTTAAATGATTTTCTGGAAATGCGTATGATATTAGCTGTGGAGTTCTCTCTCAAGAGGTCTCTTACCAATCTAGAGCTTGTTACCGCCCTGTTTTGGTCGTACCAATGATCATAAACCTTCTTCACTGCCTTTTTAAGATTATCGCGTGATGCTGGTGTCAGGTCATGAAAGGATGCCACCTCCTCGTGGTCATCTACCCTGAATGTTATCTTTAGTCCACTTAAGGTTTCTTCAAGTTTCTCTTCATCCATTTCCACCATTTAATCACCAATTAAAGTTAATTCTAGTTTTCTACTATCAGCCCTGCAAAGCTCAAAGAAGAGCACCCTCTGCCATGTCCCCAGATGGAGCTTGCCCTCCCTAACAGGCAGTGTAACTTCCGCTCCCAATAACTGGTTTTTTATGTGCGCGGTTGCGTTTAAAGGCCCCTCCAAGCTGTGCCTGTAGTGCTGGTTCAAAGGCAACAGGCGCTTCAGTGCCTCAATGGTATCTTCATGCATTGCTTTGTCACCCTCCTGTACAACCACAGCGGCAGTAGTATGCGGGCAGAATATGTTGGCAATGCCTGTCCTAACCTTTGTTCTGGCTATAAACCTGTTAAGCTCATCAGTTACATCAACATAGCTATGGTCAGCTGATGTAGCTATATCGATGTTGCCTGTATGCACTTCCATCCTTAATGCCCCGTTTCATTATAATTTTGCAAATAGGGATTAAAATAATATGTGGAAGGGTAAGTCTTAAATGAACCTGTAGGTATACTATAGATTTCTCATGAGTAACCACCCGTCCTCATCAGAGTAGTAGTGTGAAAGTTTTTCTTTTTTCGTGAACCTGTGTTTCATGTAGAAGTTGATAACTTTTCCGTTGCTTTCCCTAACATGGGCAAAAACCTTTTTTGTTCCTTTCTTCCTGAAAATTTTAATAGTTTCCTCGAGTAGCTTGGAACCAATACCTCTGCCGCGGTACTTCGGGTCCACAGCTACAAGCATCAGAAGGCCTGACCTATCCGAAACCGAAAAACCAACTATTCCTTTGTCCTCAGCCACGAGGAAAAAGTCTCTATTTGTTTCATACTGCTCAAGAAAGCGGGGGAACGTCCACGGAGCTTTAAACGCTGCATTGCTTATCCTCGCAACATCCCAGAGGTCCCTTGCCACCACTGGTCTGATTCTCATGTTATTGCTTATTGCATTCTTCCGTTAAAAAGTTTGCTAGGAAACCAGTCACAAAGCAAGCATCCAAAGAAACGCATCACCAAAAGCCAAGTTTATCAGAAGTGACACAAACACATATGGAACAAACTTTGGTAGGTATTCACTAACCACTATCTCTTTTATCCTGTTCTTCTTTGCAGCTTCCTTTATCTTATCCAGCTCCACATTGAAGAAGGTCTTCCTAGATGATAACCCTAATTTCTCCTTCACCTCATCATCCAGCAACTCTATCGCTATCACATCATCGTCATTCAAATCTTTCACTTTTTTCTTGATTGTGATATACTTTTCCAACAAAGTTCTCTTGAAAGGTATGAGAAAAGAACCGAAAACTAGAGGCACGATTATAAGCATCATAACGGGTTTCAGATAAAGCCAGATAGCAAACAGTGGCAAAAATAGCAAACAAAGCATAACTCCTTTTAGCGCGTTGCTCTTGAAGTCCTTTATCTCAGCCATATCCCTGACAATTTTAACTATATACTGCAATGAAACAAAGAAGACTGCTATGACAGCTGCTACGAAGAAAACTGAAATCAGGAAGGGATAGGGGGCAACCACTGGTTTGAGTGGGTTAATCTTAAATAAGAATGAAGGATACCATGGTATTAGTAAAACAAAAGCTGTAAATAGTTTCACATCCCCGCCACCAAATTGGCCAAAAGTGTAAGCCAAAAGTCCAAGCAGAAAAATTGCAGCTGCAACACCATAGACCAGGAGCATGCCGCTCAGATCGAACCTCAGGAAAACTAGGAGAGCACCAGTTGCAATAAGCACATAATTAAGCTTGTCTGGTACTATACCCCATTTGTAGTCTGTAATAGCAGCAGCCAAGCAACCAAGCACACCAATCAGCACGGAAACCATCTCAAGCTGCACAGAAACACCAGTTAAGAACACTCAATCACCCCTCCGGATGTGGACCTTAAGCACGTTCAGCTCGGTAACCTCGCACGGGCCAACAATATCCGAAAAACTGGGTACGGTCCTCCCACCATCTCCATGTGTCAGTTCTTTTACGTACAGACCAGACTCGGCACGCACCACAACCTTGAATTTCTTAGCACCAAGCTTCTCGCATTTCACGGATTTGACCTCCCTCTTCCTCACTAAATCAGCCCTTCTCTGTAAAACCCTTGTTGGTGTCTTTTGCGCTATCTCCTTGCCTGTGAACTCTTTTTCTATCTTGGCAAGCTTTTCATCGTCTATGTCATTGGCACATTTTACTATAAGCTCATATGTCTTGTCATATTTTATCGTTTTCAGGAGCCGCATTTCCTCCTTATCTGAAGCCCTGAGCCCATAAACCTTAACTTTACCTTTGGCGCGCTTATTTATTTCCTTCTCTAGCTTCTTGAGATTGATGCTGCGTTTTATTGGTCTAATCATCTCTATGACAAAGGGTCTCTTCCCAAGCATCCTTGCATTTATATCCTCTCTGCCAGCTCCATGGAACTTCTCATTCTCAGAGCCTGTTGCTTCGAGCAGTGGGCCAGCTATCAATTCCTCAACACTCTCGTCATACATTTTACCGGTGAAGTTGCACTTCTCGCAACCCTTGCCCCTACACCAGCGGCAAAACCATTTCGTTTGGGGAATGCCTGCCTTCAGCTTGCTGTATTCGCCGTATATGAAAAGCGAGTTTAGCTCTAGGTTTATTTTTATTGGCTCATGGGTGAAGTCAACCAGCACAGTTATGTCTGGATTTTTGAAATCAACACCCTTCCCTGTTTTTTTCTCAATCCTCTGCCCGATGAGTCTCTTAAGGTCCTTTTTCAAAGGCTCACACTGTGAAGCGCCAATCTCGGACCACATCTGCTCTTCAATAGCCATTAGCTCATTTTGTATGTGCACGCCAACAAGAAAGCTGTTAAAGTCAAAATTCATGATTAGCTCTATTGCCTTATCTGCGGCAGTATCCACTTTGAGAAAAAGCCCGTTACAGAAAGGGCATTCGCCAGAAAGTTTTACCTTCAGTTTCTCCGGCTTTGATAATTTCTTTCGCGCACCCTCGATAGAATCAGAAGCTCTGACAGCCGCACCTATCAGCCCATTATCACCTTTAAACAGTCCATGGAACTGCCTGCCCAAGCATCTGTCACAAGCGCCTTTATCCAAGAGCCATTTTTTAGTCGCACTATAATCAAAGTTCATATGTTTCACTCTCTTCTTTACTGTCTGTTATCTTCCTAACCAGTAGTGTGTTCCCTTCCAACTCGAGAATTACAAATGTCTGTGGACCACCTTCTGAAGAGCCACCCCAAACACCAGTCGCACTTCCAGGATTTATGAAAAGCACGCCCCCTTGCTCCTGAATGCTCATTTTGTGTGTGTGACCATGAATGAGTACGCGCGATTTCATTCGTTTAGCGTACTTTGCGAGTTGGTTCAAATCGCCCCTTGGGACTATACCAGACCCATGGATGACTCCTACGTTAAATCCATCCATCTTTAAAACAGCATGCTCCGGCAAATCAACCCAGTCCATATTGCCTTTAACGGCAACCAGCTCCCCCAATTTCTGCACTTCCCTCAGGGTTTTCTCACTCGTGAAGTCTCCTGTGCAAACCAACTTATCAGGATTCTCCTCCTGTATTTTCTTTCTCACCCAGCTAGGTATTTTCCCAGCCCTGTCAGGAACGTGGAAGTCCCCAATGCATACTATCTTCATCCTTCCACCCTCTCAAGGGGTATGTCCCCTATGTGTATCTTCTGCAAGTCTGTAATGACATAATAAGGCACATCAACCTCCTGTAACCCAGCATCCCCATAGTCAAGAGCCACACTCCTGTTCTTCAGCTTAAACCCATGTTTCTCAAGCGCCCTCCTAGCAAAATCTTCTTTTCCAACAGAGGGAAAGAATATTGTTATGACTCCCTGGACTCCCTCTTTCTTAAGCTCTTTTAGTGACACCTTCAGCAGAGACTCGAAGAGCTTCTTGTTCGAAAATTCCTTCTTTGTTTTGGCGCGTGTGTGAATCGATGCCATGTTTCCCATTACCTCAAAGCCAAGCTGTGAACAGGTTTTACCTTTCTCATCCCTGAACTCATAGTAAACCTGCTTCTTAGTCTTGAATGATTCCTCACGCCTGTGTAGTGAGACTATACGCTTATCGGCCAACCGATAATTTCCCAGAGGCTCCCACTTACGCTCCAAGACCATCTAAACTCATCCCCTTGAACATCTTTTGGAATTTCCGCGGCAGCCTCTTTCCCTTAAACTTTGACACCATTTTCTTCGTCAACTTGTACTGCTTAAGTAAATCTCTAACATCTTTCTCAGAGCGGCCAGAACCCGTTGCAATCCTCCTTATCCTGTTCTTGTTTATTATGCTTGGGTCCTCCCTTTCTTTCTTGGTCATGCTATCCATAATGTACTTGAAGGCCTTCATTTTCTCCTCGCTCTCCTCAACAATTTCAGGTGGTAACTTTGCACTCAAGCCAAGCTGCTCCATTATCTTCCTGAAGGACCCCATCTTCTTTGTTGCTTCAAGCTGTTTATAGAATTTGTTGAGAGTAAACTCGCCCTCAAGGAGCTCCTCTGGGGTCATCTTCTCCTCTTCCATAACCTCCTTGGCTTTTTCCATCAAGGCGGGCAAGTCCCCATACCCAAGCAATTTTGAGATGAATCGCTCGGGGTCATAAATATCAAGGTCTTCCATCTTCTCACCAGTGCCTATAAAAGTTATAGGCACCCCAGCAGCAGCACAAGCACTAAGCGCGCCGCCACCTTTAGCAGAGGAATCCATGCGTGTTACAATAACCCCAGAGAGGCCAACAGCTTTGTTGAATTCTTCTGCTTGCTTCCTGGCTGTCTGTCCCATATCAGCGCCAAGAACCAAGTAGGTCTTATCTGGCTTCAGGACTTTGGACAATTCCTTTATCTCACCTATCAACTCTTTGTTTAAGGAATCCCTCCCAGCAGAATCCACTATTATTAATTCCCTCTTGCCAAGCTCCTTAAGACCGTCTTTTAGTATGCTGACAGCATCTTTCTTCTTAGGGTCACCATACACGGGAACACCAAGCTTTTCACCAAGCTGGCGCAACTGCTCAAACGCGGCTGGACGGTAGGTATCTGTTGAAATCGCCCCAACAGCCAGGCCCCTTTTCATGAAAAACTTTGCAAGCTTGATTGTAGTTGTTGTTTTCCCATGGCCATACGTTCCCACTAGTAATATCTTCTGTGGCTTGATTTCGGGCTCATACCTTTCACCCATTAACTTGACAAGTTCCTCATAAACTGTTTTGATGAAGAATTCCTTTTGCGAGAGCCCTTTCGGAAGTTTCTCCTTCTTCAGGCGGTCCCTTATGTTGTTTGTAAAATCTAGAACCAATTTTACATCCACATCGCCCATGATAAGGGCGCGCTGAAGCTCCTTAAGGCTGCTCTCGCGAAGCTCATCGCTCATTATAGGCGCTCTCGTTATTTTGTTGAAGATATTCCTTAAGCCATCAGCTAAACCAGAAACTACCATGGGTTTAATTATTAGACAAACCGCTTATATAAAATGTTGTCCAAAAATTATATTGGAAAAATGCACCAGCTGAGGAAAGCGTAAAAACGTATAGAAAGTAGTTAATCAAGTATTTTGTTGACTATCTCTTTTGGCTTAAATTCCTTCAGGTCCTCATAGTTTTGCCCTGTACCTAAGTACAGTATGGGAACACCAGTGACATAGGAAATGCTAATCGCACCTCCGCCCTTAACATCCGCATCCATTTTTGTGAGTATAACGCCATCAAGGCCAACAGCTTCCTTGAAAGCAAGGGCACGCTCAGGAAGAACATTCCCGGCTAAAGCCTCATCCACGTATATGTGAAGGTCAGGCTCAAC
>JAGHAM010000020.1 GCA_021161465.1 Candidatus Iainarchaeum sp.
CCAATGGTTATTTCATCAGCCAAAGCAAAGGCCGTTTCCAGTAGCTGCTTATGGCCCTTATGTAGCACTTCAAATGTGCCCCCAAGACATGCCTTCACCTTATCCACCAGAGCACTCTCCAAGAGTTATTCTACCACTGTTCCGGGATGGGATTTTCCTAAACAAGCATTTTTCACTTCATTAGGAGTTGAACCAATTATACATGCAGGAATTTCAGAACGGGCTATAATTTTAGCCGCAAGTAAATCAAAAACGAAGTGAGTCCTGGCCTTCCTCTTGTCATACCTCGCAGCCATTTCAACCAACTCTTCGTAAGAGATTTTATCAAGCTTCTTCGCATCTTTGAACCTATCTGGGTCCTTATCATAAACTCCTCCAACGCGGGTAACATTAACCAGCCTTCCTTCTATGTTTTCAGCGAGAAGGGCAGCCACTGCATTGGTTGTATGGCCAGGCGAAGTGCCACCCATGACAACAAAACCTTTAGACTCCATAATTCTGGCCGCAGACTCAACAGAAGTAGGGATTAGACCATTGAAGCCCGTGCCCCTGGCAATCAGCTTTGCGTTAAGCCTTGAAACGTCTATAGCCAGGCTATCAAGCTGGAACTCATTAATGCCCAACTTGCGGGCCGCTGTTATATAGCCCCCCGCGAATCGCCCAGCACCAACAACAACACCAAGCATCAACTTTTCCTTAAGTTCATTGATAACCGAACAAATTGTAGCCACACTCTTAGGATTAATCCCTTCCTCACCAAGGGAAGAGCCACCAACTTTTAGAACCACAGCAGCATTCATCGGCTTTAAAATACGAGCTTGTATTATAAAAACCTATTGAGTTACTATTAAAAATCAAGGATGCGTAACTTCCTGTAGCAGTGGATGCCCAAAAAGCACACGGCAGGCACTTCTGTTTGTGGTCAGTGTGTGGAGTTGAAGATGGAAAAAGCAGATTACACTTTCAAGAGGAAACTTAAGTTCCTAAAGAAACAACGTGGTCAGGGAACAGAACTCATCAGCATATACATCCCCCCAGACTACAACGTGAACGAGGTAGTGTCAAAGCTAAGGGATGAAGCTGGACAGGCAATGAACATAAAAAGCAAACAGACCAGGAAAAATGTAACATCCGCTATAGAACGGCTGCTCCATGCCCTTAAAGGCACAAAAAAAACACCAAGCAAAGGCATTGCATTATTCTCAGGCAATATTGGTGGCAGGATTGAGTTATACAACATCAAACCGCCGGAGCCAATCCCTGTCCAGGTTTACCGGTGCGACTCTGAATTTTTCCTAGAGCCCCTTGAGAGGATGATTGCGCCTAAGCAGGTGTATGGCCTTATGACTGTTGACAGACGGGAGGCTGCCATAGCACTTCTCAAAGGGAAGCACCTTGAGATAGTTAAGACGCTTGGCTCTCAGGTCCCTGGGAAACATAGAGCTGGTGGGCAAAGCTCTGTTAGATTTGAGCGACTGATAGAAATAGCAGCACATGAATGGTTCAAGAAGGTTGGCGAGATTGCAAGCAAGGTCTTTGATGATAGTTGGGTTATTGGTGTGATTGTGGGCGGCCCAGGACCAACCAAAGAAGAATTCGTCAAAGGGGATTACCTTAGTGCTGTAACCAAGAAAAAGGTAGTTGGAACCATCGACACCAGTTACACTGACGAATCAGGCATAAAGGAGCTTGTAGAGAAGTCCGGCCAGCTAGTTGGAGAACTGGAAGTGCTTAGAGAGAAAAGGCTCATAAACGAATTCTTCAAGGAGGCAAGCACTGATGGACTGGCTACATACGGCCTCGACGAAGTCCTTGAGGCATTAACCTATGGAAAGGTAAAAACCCTGCTGCTTTCTGAAGACCTTGAGAAGAAGAAACTTATCCTTGTCTGCCCTCACTGTGGCAAAAAGCAGGAAAAAATAGTAGACAGGACTCCAAACAACTTTGGGAAGTGCCCTTCATGTGGAACCCCACTGATGCTTGATGAAGAAGAGGACCTGATAGAGTACTTAAGCGATTTTGCCGAATCCACAAGTGCGGAAGTTGAGATTATATCAACCGAAACTCCTGAAGGGGAACAGTTTTTCAAGACCTTCGGTGGCATAGGCGCGCTCCTCAGGTTCAAGTAAATCTGCTAAAACACATATAAATACACACAACGTATAGCTGTGAGTGGATGTTATGAGAATAAAAGAAAAGCCAGAGGACTTCATCGTTGAGGAGATAACCCCTGATGGCGAAGTGCTGGAAGTGGGAAAGCCAGTTACCTGGAGAGGGGGTGATGGGGATTATCTTGTTTTCGTGCTTGAGAAGAAGAACTGGAACACTATGGGTGCGCTAAGGGAAATTGCAATTCGCGCAAGGGTTTCCAAAAAGCGGTTTAGCTTTGCTGGCACAAAGGACAGGCGGGCAATAACAACACAAAGAGTAAGCGCATGGAAGCTAACCAAAGAACAACTCTCAAAAATAAAGATTAAAGACATTACCCTAAAGCCAATCTGCTATTCAAAAGAACCTGTAGTTTTGGGTGACTTAGTTGGCAACAGGTTTACCATTAGTGTTGGAGACGCAGGGCATATGAGAAAACCAGACGGCAGGGTTCCAAACTTCTTCGGGCCCCAGAGGTTTGGAGAATCGAGACCAATAACACACTTGGTTGGGAAAGCCATAGTCAATGAACAATACCAGCTTGCTGTTGAGATATACCTGTATGAGAGCTTCAGGACTGAAAGAGAAGATGACAGGCTCGCCAGGGAAAGGCTTGCCAAAGAGAAGGACTACGCAGAAGCCCTTAACTACTTCCCAAAATATTTAAAATATGAAAGAAGCCTGCTTGGCCACCTGGCTAAAGCCCAAAATGATTATGTAGGCGCGCTGAACGCGCTACCGAGAAATCTGCTTCTAATGTTTGTCCATGCTTACCAATCATATCTGTTCAACAAGGTTCTTGAGAAGAGGCAGAAGATAGGCCTGGATATAATGAAAGGAGATATCGTGGAGAACGGCGTACCAACTGGGCCTTTATTTGGGTATGAGGTCATGTTGGCAACCGGAAAGCCTGGTGAGATTGAGCGAGAGGTACTCTCGGATGAATGGTTAGACATCGAGGACTTCAGGATTAATGGCATGCCATTCCTATCAACAAAAGGCTCAAGAAGGCCTTTGTATACAGCTGTCAAGGACTTCCAGCTACTGGAGAAAGCTAAAGACCACGTAAAGATTAGGTTTTCACTTCCCAAAGGCACCTATGCGACTACTGTACTGAGTTATTTGTTTGGAAAGACCATTTAGTCCCAAGCAATGCTACTAATGAATCTACTGTTTCTTTTGGTCCGCTCACTGCTGGCTGCATATCTATAGTTGAATTTGTCAGGAGCACTTGTGGTGTTGGATATACAGGAAGTCTTAAGATTATCGCTGGTGTGTTGAAAGCTTTCTCCTCACACTCTGCCAGAGGAATCATACTGCCGTTTGTGTCAATGCAATCTACCCATTTACCCTTTCTCACGTCAATGGCATAGGATGAGACATTGATGCCCAATGAAGTTAGCTTCTTCACCAGAGGTTGCAACGCGCTGATTACCTGTGAATTCCTTTTACTGCCTCCCTCATCCATTTCAAAGAAGAATGAGACGGTTCTGTTTGAAAGTATATTAGAGACAATAGTAGTTGGTTTTGTATAATTCTTGTAGGGATTCTCCCTTGAGGGTGGTGTAGCAGGATAGTAGTAGATAACCCCATTCACCTTTTGGCCGATGGCAAAATAAGATATGTTTAGCTTGCTGGTGGCATTGATGACATTGCCGTCAGCATCAACTGCCATTGCAGTTATTTCATTCTCGCCAAGTGGGTCTCGTGAATCGTATGGAGAAACAAAATAACGGTAGGTATAAGTATCTCCTTCTAAGGAGACAAACTCCGCAGGCCTGCTGCCAACATCAACTGAGAGCTTTTTCAGGGGTTTATTTGACTTAACAGATATGTTCATAAAACCTAAGCCAACTGGACTACTAAAAGATAACTCCAAAACAGGCTTATTTGCCAGCCCAAGCGAGGGGTAAGCAACCAGCCCAATGATAACTGCAATCAGTATCAAAAGTATTGCAATGTGGATTGCCTTCGCCATTTATAACATCTCCAAGTGTTCCTTTCATATGTATTTCATAATATAAAAGGACTTTGCAACAGCATAAAACTGTTATCAACATCGGTTATTTGGTTTTATGGGGGGAACGCGTATAATGGCACAGTCTAAATTCTTACACAACTAAAAAATAAAAGTAGGTGAAAGGGCTTTTAAGCCCTTCCAGGTTATTAGACGGTTTTAGCTCTTATGCAGTGTTGTTAGTCAGTTGCTGCTTTATTGCGGCTATCAAAGCGTCAACAGCGTCTGCAGTGTCTTGTCCAGTGTAACCAGCGACATACACATTTGTGCCATCCTTTGCGACATAGGTGTCACCAGCTGCCGTCAAGTTGCTCTCGGTAGCGTCCTTGGCAAGCTTGTTTACTTCATATCCACCAAGGATAACCGCGTTTCCACTTGGCTGCTCTGTGTCCAGGATGACAATGTCATCTGGTACAGTACCGAACGTAACCGAAGATGCAGGCAAGTTGTATGTGTAGTCCTTAGCCACACAAGTGAAGTTCAGCACTGGGTCCTGGAAGTCCTCTGTCGTATAGGTCGCTTCTCCAGTAACTGCTTGTGTTATCTCACTCCTGCAGAGTGCCACTCTCTGTGTTAATGGAGTGTTCTCTGGGAATGTGAATTGCACCTCAGAGCCAGACAAAGCTTCTATGTCCGCTGAATTGCCTTCGTAGTACTTTGCGCTGTCATAGTCGGCATTGCTTGTGTTCTGGAACACTAAGAAGCTACTTCCGCTCTTTGCCCAGATACCCTCGTTGGTTGATGAGTTGTCGTAGCCAACGACGTATGGTGTAGATGCCGGGTCAGTTACATTCACTGTGCTTGGACCAAGCGTCTTGGTTGACGTGTTCACGTTGTCCGTCCAGCTGATGTACCCATACTTTGTGTGGATTTGGTTGTCTGCACCGCTTATAACGGTCAATGCTGGGGTTGGGTACAATGAACTGTTGAAAGTCCAGTTCAAGCCAACGGTCGTCGCCAGTATTGTTGGGGTACAGTATACCCATCCAC
>JAGHAM010000038.1 GCA_021161465.1 Candidatus Iainarchaeum sp.
AGTGCTGCGTTGATGTCAACAGCGATGGCCAGATAACTCTTGAGGACTCTGAGCTCATAGCAAATTACACTTTGGGAAGAACCAACTGCTTCCCAGCTGGCTACTCCTGCAGCGCGAGGGAGAACTGTAACAACGGCAAGGATGACGATTGCGATGGATTAGTTGACTGTCAACAAGATAAGGAAGACCCAGATTGCAATTGTGGAAGTAGCATATCATGTGTTGGTGGCAACCAGCTCGTTGGCGATATGAACAACGATGGAGTCATTGATATAGTAGATGCATCTTTTATAGGTCAAATAGCCAACGGTACCAGGGAGTTTATTGGTAGTGAGATATGCTGTGCTGATGTCAACAACGATGGTCAAATTACAATGGAAGATGCTGAGATAGTGGTCAACTACACTGTCGGGAACATAAATTGTTTTGAAAGAGGATATTCCTGCAGCGCGAGGGAGAACTGCGACAACAACAAAGATGACGATTGTGATGGATTAAATAACTGTGATGACCCAGATTGCTCTGGAAGTCCCGCTTGCGGAGGAACTTGCACAAGCGATGGTGGTATATGTACTCAGGATTCTGATTGTTGCAGTGGTAAGTGCGATAGTGAAACTGGTAAATGTTTCTCCTGCGCATCATGTTCTGGAATTAACAAATGTAGTAATCAAGAAACTGATGAATGTGAGGCCCAGTGTGGCGCATCCTCAGCCTGCGATGACATACATGTAGACTCTTACTGGATTGATAACCAGTACTGCAAGAGCTGTAAAGACTGTTCATACACTGGCGATAGAACAGTTGGTTCGTGCGGATGTAGCACCAGTAATTGCAAAAATGGCTACTGTCAAACTGGCACAACCTGTTACTATGGAGTTAGCTGTACTCTGAATGGCTGGAGTTACAGTAATAGCTGTTCTACTGCTGATTCATGTGGCACCAACACCCTCGTAACTGGAAAGACCTGTGGTGCTGGTGGTTGCAGTGCTGGAACTACATACACTTGTTCGAGTAGTTCGCACACAAACTGCCAGAGCAAGAGTTGTGGTGGTAAAACATACTACTGCACATACGATGGTTCAAGCTGGGCATGGAGAACGAGCAAGCCTGAGGAGAGTACCGCAGCAGGTAACTGTGGAGATGGCGTCGACAACGATTGTAATACCTTTATTGATTGCAACTCAGAAAACGAAGACCCTGGTTGTGATTGCGGGGGTACCCCACATTATGTGTGTTTTGACTCTAGTATTTATGAAATTAAATACTACCCTAATACAGATGACTATATGTGGTATGGTGATACAGCTTTTGGGCTCGTTGGGATTCAAAGTACAACCACTATAATCAGAGATTTTGTGAGATGGGACATATCCAGCATACCTGACAATGCTGTAATTCTAAGTGTTGCATTCAAATATCACTGTACCAGTGGGGTAACAACCCAGTGGGGAGAAATCTATGAAATGCAGTACGATCCTATGGCCCACATAGGAGAGTCCCAATTAATCTATACTGACTGTGGTGATGGCACCATGTATGTTGGTGGAAGGAACGTTTTCCCCGAAGAAGGGGAACAAAAGGAAATCAGTCTAGGAAGTGACGCTGTGAGCAAGTTGCAATCCAATTTACAATCTGACTGGTTTGCAATTGGCTTGAAGGTTGAAGATGAAGCATCTGGAACACCTGACCTTTATGAGATAATAGGAAAAACAGCATCTTCTAATCCACCACCTGCTTTGTGTATAGTGTATACACCTTAATCACGTTAATCTTAAAAACAGTTATTCCCTACTATTACATTGTTAGGTTTTCATATGGTAAACGAAGATGTGGTGAAGTGGTTCAGAGGGCAACTAGCTGAAGGCTTCACTAAAGGTCAGTTGGTAGAAAGCTTGAAAGATTCTGGTTATACCGAAAGTCAGATAGAAGAGGTACTTGAGTCAGTTGAAACCAGTGCTGCACTGGAGCAGCCTGAACAACGACCAGCCATGCCCACACCAGCTACTGGTGCTGGAAGTATCTGGAAGCCAACGCCTGAGAAAGAAGAACCCATCTCTAAGGAAAAACCTAAAAAACCTAAGCTGTCAGTCTCCCCAATTATCATTTTTGTGGTGGTGCTGTTGTTGTTGCTCGTAGTTGCAGGCTTCTTTGTTCTGCCTGCTTTCTTAAATTCTATAAGCCAGCCAGCTAAAACCTGTGTCAGTTTAAGTGGGCCAAAACAGATTAGTAGGAGTGTTACTATATGTAAAAGCAGGTATACATCTGCATCGATACAGGTTCTCGGTGATGATATAATAGTGGACTGTAATGGCTCTTTGCTTGATGGAGGCGGTTCTGGCGTGGGCATATCAATTAATAATCACCGCAATGTCATAATTCGAAATTGTATCGTATCAAACTACCAGAAAGGTGTGGTGGTATTTAATTCGAGAGAAGTTGAATTAGCCCATAATCATCTTGTCAACAACACTTACGGCATCACCCTTGAAAGTTCTAGTTACGGCTTAATTCATGATAATGAAATTTCAGGAGGTGACCGCGGTATTGTCCTCACTGGCGCCTCTGAGAATATTCTAACCTCTAACACGGTTGAGAGCAGTTCAACAGGGATGCTCCTTGATGAGACTTCCAACAACAATTTAATTAGAAACAATGCCATCAGTAAGACGGAGAATCTCGGTATAGCAATAAAGGGCACATCGAGAAACAATGTTTTAGAAGGCAATAAGATATGCAACAACAATGGTTCCTATGATGTTTATTGTGGTTTAGACCAGTATGGGATAGATAACTATCTAAACTATATATCCGGTTGTGGGGATGGTTTTGGGTACTCCCAATGCGATTGAGTATTCAAAAGAACTTTGTCCCCGGGTTACTAGAAAATATTTTAATGTAGTTTGATATAATAGAACCACGCAGGGGTGCCGGAGCGGTCAAACGGGACGGACTCAAGGGGCGAACTATTTTCGCTTCGCGAAAAACATTCACAAAAATGCCTGTGATATCCGTTGACTTAGTGTCTACGCGAGTTCAAAATAAGGGGCACCTACGGTTCCCCCTTATAAGCCCCTTCCCTTAATGGGATGGAAAGCAGTAAGGGCGTTATGTGTTCCTTATAAGCCCCCCTAAACCTTTGGGGTGAGAATCTCGCCCCCTGCACCTCATTTTCTGTAAAATGACATATATTTAATTCTAACGTAAAAATAAAAAAATAAACAAAAGGAGGTTAGGTTTACTTCTTTGCGACTAGTTCATAGGTAATCCAGCATGCTCCAATTAGAACGAACAGCCACCCAAGTAGTCCAAAGAGATACTGGCCGTAAAGGACAGTGTTAGCTGGTAATGATGTTGCTAGACCCTCTTGCCATACTTCCAGGTATTTGAAAGTTGCTGCCACTAGGAAGAAGAGACCTCCTCCTGCTAAAATACTGAAGCCTTTCTCAGCCTTCTTCTTTATGTCAACGTACTTTGCAAACACTATTATCAAGAACACTGCCATAGCTAAGCTAAGTAGGGTGGGCGTTCCACCGACCAAAGATTCAAACATGTGTTTTTCACCTCCAAAACTCACTACAACGTAGCCATTTTTAAGCTTTTTGGTCTTACAAGCTTTTTATCGTCTTTTGTCGAGGTGTATATCAGCCTATTGTCCTTGCATCAGCCCAAGAACAGAGGGAAAAGCACCACATAAACCGATTTAACCTGTAAACCGGCATGCTGTGCTGTTTACTTCCAAAGTTATCAATGGTGGCTTATCAGGATTTCTTATTAGCTTAAACTAGTTAAAGTTTAAGAACCAGCTTGACCCAAAATAACTTATGGTTCTGAAGGTTTTCAATACGCTTGGCAGGAAGAAAATGGTTTTCAAGCCCATCGAGAAAGGGAAAGTTAGGATGTATTCCTGTGGGCCAACTGTTTATGATGTTCCGCATATTGGTAACTATCGTAGTTTCCTTATGTCTGACATGATTCGCAGGTATCTGGAGTTCAAGGGCTACAAGGTCAAGTTAGTCATGAACCTGACAGATATAGATGACAAGACCATAAAACGTTCTGGTGAGGAAGGGCTTGGCTTAAGAGAATTCACGGATAGGTACATCCAGCTTTTCTTTGAGGGCCTGGATAGCCTAAACATAAAGCGCGCAACTATCTATCCACGTGCCACGGAAACAGTCCCACAGATGATTGAACTTATAAAGAAACTATTTGAGAAGGGATTGGCCTATGAGGGCAAGGATGCAGTTTACTACAGCATTGCTAAGTTTCCAGGTTATGGTAAGCTCTCTGGTATTGATCTGTCACAGGTTAAGGCCGGTGCTCGCGTTGCAGTCGATGAATATGACAAGGAACATCCAGGCGATTTCGCGCTTTGGAAAAAGAGCAGTCCGGAGGAAATAAAGCGCGGCATATATTTTGAAAGCCCTTGGGGGAAAGGCCGTCCTGGGTGGCATATAGAGTGCTCTGCTATGAGTATGGCATATCTTGGGGAGACTATTGACATACACACAGGGGGGGTTGACTTGGTGTTTCCACATCATGAAAACGAGATAGCTCAGAGCGAGGGCGCGACGGGAAAACCTTTTGTGCACTACTGGCTTCATGGTGAACACTTGCTTGTGAACGGAGCAAAGATGTCCAAGAGCAAAGGCAACTATTTCACCCTGGAAACCCTGCTGAAGAGATACACGCCAGACGAAATTAGGTATTTCTTTTTGCTTGCCCACTATCGTGACAAGCTTAATTACACGGAAAGCGCGATGAAGAATGCTGTGATGGGCGCAGAGAAGATAAAGAACGCGCTTGAGGTTCTTGGATTCTTGGTCAGGAAGACCAAAGAACTTCCTCTAACTAGTGAGGACAAAGAGATGCTTTCAAAGCTTGAAGCTAGGAGAAAAGAGTTTATCCAGGCAATGGATGATGACTTTAACACACCTTTAGCATTGAAAACCTTACATGCACTTGTTACGGATATTTTTCGCTACACAGAGAGCGGGAAGAATAAGAAGGTCCTGGAGAAATCTCTGGACAACTTAAAAGAGCTACTTGGTGTTCTAGGTCTTTTTGAACATCTGCCTGGCCCTGCACCACTCTCAAAAGAAGAGTTAGAGCTGATAACAAAAAGAGAAGAGCTAAGAAAAATGAAGAAATGGGAAGAGGCCGATAAGATAAGGAAAAAATTAAAAGAGCTAGGCATACTGCTTGATGACTTTCCAGAAGGCACCAGGTGGAAAAGGGCCTAGCTTTCAGATAATTGCTGGGATGCAAATTCAGTAGCTTTTTGCGCGGTTTCTTCAATGCTGAGTCCCTTCATCATCCCGTGAACGAAAGCAGCGTCAAATGCATCACCAGAGCCAACTGGGTTTGTTATGCTTGTTGGTTTTGCTTGGGTGTCGATGCTCTTGTCCCCTGCTTTTACGAAGCAGCCTTTACTGCCTCTATGGACTGCCACTATACTAGCGCTTAGCCCCTTACAGGCTTGTTTGTAATTGGTTTCTCCGGTTAGTTTTGCTAACTCGCGCTCGTTCAAGAAGAACATATCTACGTAATCCAACAGTTCCAGCAGTCTTTCCCTCCTTTCGCTGGTCCAACCTTTTGGGTCCCACCCTATGCTAAGGGAGGTTTGTATTCCATGCTTGCGCGCATGACTGAATAGCTTTCTAAGGTCTCCATGCAGTGCATCTAAAAACCAGTATCCACCAATGTGCATATGTTTGCTTTTCCCAATAACCTTGAGGTCAATATCCTTAAGCGATAGCTTAACATTCTCGCCTGGAGCATTTAGAAATGTTCTGCCCCCATCTGGGAATATTATAGCTACTGTTTTAGCGGTTTGCCCGCTTCCGATAGATATCTTACAGTTAATACCTGCAGTCTTTAGCTGTCCTACAAGCCACTTCCCAAGTATGTCATTTCCAACTCTCGCGAAGAACGTCGTTTCTAGTCCTAGCTCGGTGGCAAACCTTGAAAAATTAGATGCCTGGCCTCCGGGAGATAACTTTAGGGTAGCTTCCTCTTCAATTTCCTCTCTAAGTTCTCCCTTTGGCCAGGTTAGTATGTCCACTGTTGCATCGCCAATGCACACTAACATTTCACTCAATTGGCTTGAACCTCTCTTTTAGTTTGTCCATCACATGTGGGAGTGTTGTGTATTCCATCTCTGATAGTGGGAGTCTATGTGGCTCAAAAGGTCCATGTCTCCTCATGTAGTCTGCAACGTAGTTAGCCTTCGTTCTGGCGTAGTCGAATGCAGGGTCGTCAAACAAGTCTGCTGGACCAACAATTTTTCCATTAGCTAACTGGAATCCTGCTGCTATTACTCTTGGTGGACCATCGAACCTAGTTGGGTGTGCATCCTTAAAGTTTACTGGCATGAGTGGACCCTGATGGGAACCACGCATCCATCCTTTAACGAGGTGTGGGAAACTGAAGGGCTCTAGGACTTCACCAAGTGCTGGCAACCCGTGCTGAGCTCTCACAACACAGACAGGGTCATCCTTGCCAACGTATTTGCCGGCCATTAAGTTTAGCCTCTGTGTCGATGAAACCGCCCCAATTTCACCCTTTTTGGTTTTAACGCTTTTGATGCAGTATCTGTCAGTTGCACCTATGAGAACCAGCAAGTCGTACAACTCCTCTGGTGTATGGAACTCCACTTTCTTATGGTCTATTACATCGTGTACTTCAAATACGAATCCATCATGCATCGATGGGTCTATCACAAGACCTGCTGTGTTGAACGGGTCTGCGAATATCTTGTATAGGGGCATATTCCATGCTCCTGGCTCTGTCTTATCTGCCATGAACACTATCACTGGCTCGCTTTTCCTTTCCTCGAATTCCATCTCTGCGACCCCTGGACCCATACCTTTGACATTCCCCGAGAAGCTGTCACTAAGTAAGTCCTGCCCTGCTCCATACAGCTTCAGCTCTTTAGATACCTTAGTTGCTTCCAGGAAAGTATTCCATGCTAGTTTGTGTATCTCCTTGTTGTCCACACCTTTTTGGTGTGTCATTATCAACTCTAGGTCATCACCGCAGTGCATTACTCTATAGTCTATGAGCAAGTCGCTTTTGCTTAAGCTCTCCCCTGCAACATCCATGCATTTCTGATGCACTTGGGAATGACCAGGGAAACCACCTATATCAGCTTTTATGACACTCAAAGTTATTTTCATTTCATTCACCATCCTTTAAGCATTAAGACCATTTGCCAGGTCTTGGATTACTTCTTCAGGGTTTTTAGCCTTTACCACACCGGACGCAAGTAGGACACCCTGCATACCAATATCAAGTGCCTTTCTTATGTCCTCGCCGTTCGTTATGCCAGCCCCACAAAGCAATGGAACCTTGTGCACTTTGCTTACTGCCTCTTCAAGCAACTCTGGTTTCGTAGTTGAGACTGACCTGCCAGTTCCTATAAGTTCTGGTGGCTCTATGGCAATTGCATCTGGCTCAAGCTTTTGTGCTATCACAGCTTCCTTGACGTTCTTGACACACAATATTGTTTCAAGCCCGTTTTCATCTGCGCGCTTGATACTGTCTTTTATCACCTTGAATGGTATCCTCATCTCAGAGTGGTTCAGGAGTGTGCCTACAGCGCCAGCTGCTTCAACACTCTCTGCCAATATGTGGCCCGTGTGCGAGCCAGGAAGGATAGGGTCTATGTGCTGTGCATATACAGGAACCTTTGTATTTTTTGCTATCAGCCGTATATCCATAGGTTGGGGGGATACAGCATAAGCCGGGCTTGTATCTTCCATTATCTTAGCAAGCTTGAGACCTTTTTCCCCAATACCCTGTGCGTATGTCTTGTAATTTATCAAGATTAATGGGAATTTCATATTTGTCACCTACAAGTTCAATACAATCGAGTGTATCTTTGTCATCTCATGTATTGTATATCTTATACCTTCTCTTCCAATACCTGATTCCTTGTCTCCACCAAACGGGAAGTTATCTGGACCTCTTGATGGTGCCCCATTTACCTGTACCCCACCAGCCTCTATTCTCATACCAGCATCTATTGCTTTGTTGATATCGTTCGTAAATACAGAGGCATGGAGGGCATATCTTGAGTTGTTGGCTGATTTTATGGCTTCTTCGTAATTTTTAACCCTCATAAGGACAACAACAGGCCCAAATATTTCCTCCTGTGCTATTTCCATCTTTGGAGTGACATAGTCCAACACAGTTGGGGCGTAATACCATCCATTAAGCTTCTTTCCACCAAGCAGGACTTTTGCCCCTTTCTTTTTTGCGTCCTTAACGAGCTCATCAACGCGATGTAGTGCCCTCTCGTTTATCAGTGGCCCTATTTGTGTGTCCTTTTTTGTGGGGTCACCCACTTTCCACTTCTTGACCTCCTTAACGACCTTCTTGGCGAATTCGTTTGCAATGGGGCTCTCAACGAGTACCCTACTTACGGCATCACATCTCTGGCCAGAGAACTTTATAGCACCCTTGACACTTTCTTTTGCAGCTAAGTCTAGGTTAGCATCCTTGAGCACTACAGAGGGGCTTTTTCCACCCATCTCTAAGTGCAATTTTTTGAATCTGGCTCTTTCAGCTATGTGTTTTCCAATCTTAGTGGAGCCAGTGAACGAAACCATGTCTACTTTTGGGTTGTTTATCAAGCTTTCTCCAACTTCAGAGCCGATACCAGAAACCACATTCAGCACACCTTTTGGCACTCCTGCCCTCCTTGCTATCTCAGCGAATTCGAAGACACACATAGGGTCGTCGCTTGCTGGTTTGCATACAACTGTGTTCCCAGCTGCGAGTGCTGGGGCGATTTTGGCAACAGCCAGATTGAGAGGGTAGTTGAATGGCGCGATTGCAAGTACAACACCAACAGGCTGCCTAACAACTAGAGCTAGCTTCTTTGGCATATTCGGGAATGAGTCGCTCTTCAGGAGTTCGCCATCGATACGCTTTGCTTCCTCGGCAGCATATTCAAGGGTTTCAGCAGTTCGTATTACCTCGCCTGTAGCTAGGGATATGGGTTTCCCTGCCTCCATCATAATAATCTTGGACAGACTCTTGACATTTTCTCTGAGTCCCTTTCCAAGTGCGTCCAATATCTCTGCCCGTTCTACGGCCTCCATCTCTGCCATTTTTTTCTTGGCCTTAACAGCAGCAGAAACAGCTTTGTTGCATTCCTCGACGGTTGCAGCAGGCACGTAGCCGCATACCTTGCGTGTTATAGGGGATATTACCTCCTGCATCTTTTTTGGTTTGACCCATTTTCCATCAATAAACAGATTATAAGCGGGTTTGCTTTTCACTCTTCTTTTATACTTCATACTACCCCCTCGATTGAATTACAGTATACCTCTATTTAAAATTATCTAAATTTTCACTGATTACCCACTGAGGCGTTACTAATACGCGGGTTTCACCAAAATGCTTAAATTAGTGGTATTCATTATTCTGTGTAGGTGATTTTATGCCGGCTCGCCTTGTATCTGTTGGTGATGAACAGGCTTTTTGGTTTAAGGATTGGGATGGAAGCGTGGATTTTGTAGCCCATAACATAAAAGAATTTAAGAAAGCCTTGAAGAGTGTGCCTGAGAGCAGTCTGGAGTTCCATATGAGGGAAGATAAGAATGACTTCAGTGTTTGGCTTAGCTCGGTACTGCAGCAGGAAAATGTTGCGGAAAGAATGCAAGCAGTAAAGGCGCTCAATTTAAAGGGAAACGATTTGAGAGAGGCTCTTTTGAAGTGTTTTAGGCCTGCAAGGAGAGTTCGCAAAAAACACCATAACTCAAAGTCCCTGAGAGAGGCCATTGTTGGGTAGGCGCGTTGTGATTGCTCTTATAACTATCTCTTGTCTTGTTGCTTAAGGTCCAGTCAAACTTTAAATTATGTTCTGGCGTTAGCTCCTCAATCTTCTTAAATTTTGTCTTGCATCTTAAAACCCAATCAAACTTTAGATAACTCTTCCATAGCCCTTTCTGGCGGGATAGTATTTACTATCATTCCACTTCCAAGTTCAAAGCCACCCCATCTGCTAATCCGTGGTGTTATCTCAAGGTGCAGGTGATACCATTCATTTTCTTCTGGATAGTAGTGAAGGTAGAAGCAGTAGTCTGGGTTTCCCAGAAGTTTATCCAACTTCCTAAGCGCGTCCTTAAGGGCGTCTGCGAAATATTTAAGTTGCCCATGGGATAGTTTCGTTGAGGTATGCTCTTTCGGGGCAATCCATAGCTCATAGGGGTATATAGGCGCTTCCGGCACTATGCACTTCGCGCCATCATTTTCAAAGAGCACGTATTTTGATTCACATATCGGACAGCCCTTGCTTTTGAATGATTCCAACTCTTCAGACACTTTTGGGGGTATCTCAGTAAGTGAGGTTATCTGTGAATGTTCGTGAGGTATAGATGCTCCGGCTGCACTGCCATGATTTTTGAACAGAAGTACGTAGTTAATCTTTTCATCCTTGTTAAGTTCTTCCATCCGTTTGAAGGCAAATTTAAGGTAAGCCAGGACGTCTGTTTCCTGAAGTTTTTGTGAGTGGATTGGTGTCTCAACGATTATCTCGTGTCTCCCGTATGCCTTTGGGAAATCTTTCGACACTATCGGGTATTTGTTTTCGAAAGAGCGCAATATCCATTTACCCTCCCTTTCAACTCGCCCGGTCTCTGGTGGCGTCATGTGCTCATTTCCAGGGCAGAATGGGCATACCTTTAGCGGTTTGGAAAACAGTCTTGGCCTCCCACTTCTTCCTGTTGCAACCACAACTTCCCTTCCAAACCAGTTAATGACGTCGTTGTGCATAACGTTTATTAATGCAAACTATTATTTATTCCTGTGGTGAACTATTTGGCTAAGCCTGATTATCTTTTTGAGATTTCGTATGAGGCAGTGAACAAAGTAGGTGGCATCTACACAGTTTTACAATCAAAGGCAGAGAAGATGAGTAATTACTATAAGGATAATTATTGCTTGATAGGACCTTTTAATCCTCAGCAGGCCGCAACAGAATTCAGAATCAGGCGCCCCAGTCAGAGGACTCAAAGAGTGTTTAATTCTCTGGCTGATGAGGGCGTAAATTGCCACTATGGGAAGTGGCTGGTTAAGGGCAAGCCAAGGAGCATACTGATAGATTTTTCCAAATTGATGCCAGAGGCCAACAACGTGAAAAAGTGGCTTTGGGATGACTACAAAGTGGACTCTTGGGGTTCTGGCCACGACTTTGACGAACCTGTAGTTTGGTCTTGGGCTGCTGGTAGGGTTCTTGAAGCACTTCATAACGAGTACAAAAGCAGGATGGTCGCGCACTTTCATGAGTGGTTGTCTGGAACAGGGCTTTTGTACCTAAAGTCTAAAAATTTAGGTGTTGGGACAGTTTTCACTACTCATGCTACTGTTCTTGGCAGGACGCTTGCTGGATATGGCATGGATGTTAAGAATGTAGATAATCCTGATAGACTAGCGAGTGAGAAAGGCGTCCAAGCAAAACACCTGCTTGAGAAGGCAACGGCAAATAATGCAGATGTCTTCACCACAGTTAGTGAGATTACCTCTGTAGAGGCTGAGAAAGTCCTTGGTAGGAAACCAGATTTGCTGCTGCCAAATGGATTAGATATGAATGAGTTCCCATCTGTTGAGGAGTTTTCAATAAAGCATCTGGAATACAAGAAAGTGATAAAGGATTTCTTGGTGCCTTATTTCTTCCCTTACTACCCCGTTAACCTTAAGGATTCTCTTATATTCTTTATGGCTGGCAGGAATGAGTTCCATGCGAAGGGTATAGATTTATTCATCCAGGCGCTAGGCTTGCTGAACAAAAAAATGAAGAAGAGAAAGGTAAAGAAAGATATCTTTGTTTTCATATGGGTGCCTGATAGGATAACTGGTGTCCCTGTTTCTCTCCTGCAGAGCATTACACTATACCAGGAGATAAAGAATGATGTCAAGGAAGAGGTTTCCAGGATAGGAGATAGGATACTGAATGACATGGCTAGAATGAGGCTTCCAAAGTCAAAAGGCCTTTTGGATGATGACTTCCTGTATGAAGCGAAGAAGGATATACAAAGCTTTAAGAAGAAGGGAGAGGCACCACTTAGCGCGTTTGTTGTTCCTGAAGGAAACAATATAATTAGAGCACTGAAGGAAAACGGACTTGAGAACTCATCAACTGATAAGGTTAGGGTTATATTTTACCCAATATATCTGAACCCAGCTGATGGTCTCTTAAATTTATCTTACTATGATGCAATTATGGGGTGCCATCTTGGTGTGTTCCCTTCCATGTATGAGCCATGGGGGTATACACCTCTTGAAACCTCAGCTTGTGGCGTCCCTTCTGTCACCACAGACCTAACAGGCTTTGGGAAATTTATAAGCGCGCACTCTGATGACGATGAGGGAATATTTGTTCTTAAGCGTGAGGGCAAGGATTATGAGAAAAGTGTTAAAGAGCTTGCAGATTTGCTTTATCAGTTTACAATCCTTCCAAAGAAGAAAAGGATAGATAACAAGTTGAAAGCCAAGCAGCTTGCAAGCATGGCAGATTGGAAAAAGTTAATCAAAAACTATTTCAGGGCCCATGAAATTGCTTTGAACTCTATTGGAAAGCCAGGATGAATGGCTCGACAAACTGTGACCAGTATTGTATCGGGTTCTTAACAGGCACAGGATTCTTCGTTCCACCTTTTAAAGAATTAGTGCCTTCAGGCAGAGAGAACAACTCATGATTGTAAAATATAGCACCTTCTTCCATCTGGTGCTCAAGCTGATTCTCTAGAAGTTCCTGTGCAGCTTTCTTCTTCCCTACCAACAACATATATTTTACTAGATAAGGCGTGTCTCTCGGCCAGATAACTGCTTCCTGGTATTGGCTGTCGTTAAGGTAGACTTTTTCTTTAGAGTCTTTTACCAGCATTCCAAAAAGTTTTCCGTTCCTGTAAACTAGCAACTTCTTCAATTGCTTTTCCATCCTCTTTAGTCTGGAAAGCCCGAGCAAATCTGTTGATATAACACTTGCTACAAGCCCCATTGAGGTTGGTGTAGTATCTGTCTTTCCGTCGGTTGCGATTATATTGGGTATGAAATCGTTGGTCCAGAAATTCTTAATGAAGGATGAGCTCGCTTCTTCATATATGCCAGGGCTTTTTCCACCAGCCAGCTTGCTCATATACACACCAGCTTCAAGCATCTTTACCCACTGGGCGTTTATCTCTGGGAGCAGATAACGCGGTGAGTTGCACTCTTTGTATATGTCCTTCTTATCCCTCTGGAATATCTCAAGCCAGTCTGGTGGTATCCTCTTTGGTATCAAAGGTATCTCTTCACCACTTACGTTCACAGTTGTCCTTACATCTGTCCACGAGTGCCATGGAACACAGGAAAGCAGTTTGTCCTCTCTTATGACAGGTGGACCATTTAATGCCGGTTTTGTTTTTGAGAAGGACTTTACAGCCAAATTCAAATGCTTTAAAGCGGTTCTAGCAAGGCTCCTGTCCTTGGTTTCTTTTAGATACTCGCCAACCACCATAAAGCAGAGAGTAGTTGCGTCGCAGCTGTTGTAGTCGTTTGGATATGTATTCGGTATCCTGCCAGTTTTTTTATCCTGAAGTGAGAGTGCAAGCTTAAGTATATCTCTTATGTAGCTCTTGCCACGGGTTTTAATGAGTACATGTATATTATTGTAGAGACCCTCAAACACATCCCTGAAATAAACTTTCTTGAACCAATAGTCGCCAGCTGCTGGCATTTTAACACCGTTGACCATTGTGTCGAATCCCTTCATGCAGTAAAGGCGCGCTCTAAGGGCGTCGGTTAATTTGCTGTCCCTGAGGGTGGTTGGAGCGTTAGGAAGCCTGCTTTTGGGCTCCCTCATCTTTAATGTCCTTTTCAATCTTTTCTCTACTAACTTTGTTTTGTCGCATGCCAGTAACAGGCTGAATTTCTTTCCATAACTGGTGAACTCAACAGGAAACATAGGTTCCCGCGTTTCGCCAGTAAACCTTATGCCGGACGGTGTTTCTTCCCTGAAACCGCTTCCTAGCTTGTACCACCAGCTGATTGGTTCCATAAGCAAGCTGGCTTCACCATTGAACCGCATTGCTATACTTTTCCCTGAGTTTGTTGCTATGGCAGTGTTGCCTTTTAGTTTGGTTTTATGGTGCATACTTTGAGAGTTGATTGGTCTGATGTCAACGAGTGGCTTGACTTTTAGGTCAATCGGCTTTGTTGATTTGAATTCAACCTTCGCGCTTAAGCCCTCACGCTTATCGCTGAATATGTAATAGCCCACAGAAAGTTTGGCATCCCTACTTGAATATTTATATACAACCTTCCATGGGTTTACTACTACTTTGTCTGGCTTGAGTTTGCTGTTTTCATCCCTGAGAAAAATAGCATCAAGAAATTTCCAATTTTCTCCGTCCATCATTGCTGTTAACCCTTGATGTGGATAGTCGCGGTTTGGGGCCAGAAAGCCGTTGAGATTTACGGAGTACACAGACTGGCTCCAGGTGCCATTTATATTTTTCAAAACAGTCTGTAAATTCCTGGCGTAAGCCCAATCTGGGTTTTCTCTTGGCTTGTATGTCCAACTCATAAATTCCCCTTTAATTTTGTTTCAAAATCAGTAAGGATGTTTGCGTAGTTTACGAAGGCATCATATGGGGAGTCATAAGGGTTAAAATATTTGTGGACATCACCATCCGCCCACCATTTGGTGCATAGGTAATACAAGTGGTCCGAGGTTTGAAGCAGACGCCACACGTGCGTAAGGTCCTTGCTTCCATTTTCTTTTACAAGCCCTTCAAGCCGTTTTATCCTATCAAAGCAGTCTCTTTGCATATCATTTCCAAGCCACGCGCTTAAGTCCCTATCTACATCAGCCCATGAAAGGGGGTAAGGGGAGTCAACAACACCAACAGGTTCGTAGGAATCTATTGTTTCGCTAGCTGTTTTAAAGCTAAGGTTGTCATATTTTGCTATCTCGCTTGGCAAATGCTTAAGGAACTCAAATATACCGGTGCTTTCCCACTGATGTTCACCGAAAGTTTCGTAATCCATGAAGAGGTTGACGGTTTGGCCTTCATTTGCAGAAAGCCAGCTGGCATATTTGTCAGCCGTCAATGGGTGTTCCTTCCAGCTGTGAGTTGAAAACCTAAAAGCTATGTCATCGCTTAGTTTGTAGTTTCGCAGAAGCACTCTTATGTTTGAATTTGGTGGGGTGTATAAATAGTTTGGCGACCTCCACCCAAGAATCTTCTCCGCGCCTTCGGCTAATATGCCTTTATAACCCATATTTTCCACAGTCTTTGCTATGTCATTTGAGTAAAGGGCCTCTGTGTTCCTGAATATCCTTGGTTTGTAGCCAAACAGGTCCTTCATAAGCCCGGAATGGCTTTTAACCTGCTCTTTAAATTCATTCTCACTATAAAGACTTGCAAGTGAGTGGTAATAAGTCTCATCGAGAAGCTCAACGTTTCCTGTTGAAACCAGTTGCTGGAATGATTCTATCACTTCTGGGTGGAACTTCTGGCTTTGTTCTAAGAACACGCCAGACATACTGTATGTCAGCTTTATGTTATATTCATCAATAAGTGATAAGAGTAAGTTGTTGGTTGGTGCGTAACACTTTGCGACTATCCTGCTGAAGTATTTCTTATTTTTATCCCAATCAAAGTAGTCATAGTAAGGATTCTCTGCTTTGGAGAATACTGTGAATTTCCTTAGCCTTATGGGCTGATGCACCTCAAAATACATGCATATGGATGGCATCACATTAGCTCCCGGTACACCTTTATTGTATCCTTTGCTACGTTATCCCAGTCAAATCTGTCTGCTTCCTTTTCAGCGTTCTTTGTCATACACTTCTTGAGCGAGTTGTGTTTTAGTATTGATATTATCTTGTTTGCCATTTCCTGTGTATCCCAGAAGTCTACCTTAAAGCAGTGCTTTATAACTTCGGACACACCACTTGTCTTTGATATGATTACCGGAGTCCTTGCAGCCATTGCCTCAAGGACAGTTATGCCAAAAGGCTCAGATACTGATGGAAGCACGTAAACATCAGCCATGTTGTATAACCTTACCAGGTCATCATCAGGTATGTATCCTGTGAACATAACTTTTCCAGTCAAACCCATATGTATTGCTTCCTCTATAAGTTGTGGCAGCAGGTCACCTTTACCACACACTACAAACTTGACGTTAGGGTCTTTCTCATGCTCGAGGACTTCTTTAGCGGCCCTTAGGAAAAATACTGGTCCTTTCTGGTTAGTTAGCCTTCCTGCAAACAAAACCATTTTCTCTTTCTTTTTTTGTGGCGGCTGCTTGTATTCATAGGGATTAACTGCATTGTATATTACCCTGATTTTCTTATCATCAGCACCATATTTCTTGACCAGCTCATCCTTGGTCATCTTACTGACAGCTATTACCCTATCTGCTTTTTCTATGCCCTTGCGTTCTATGGACACTATCCATTCCATTGGATATATGTTTGCTGTTCTGTCATATTCAGTGCTGTGCACAGTCACTATGAGCGGTTTTCCTGTTCTTTCCTTTAACTCTACAGCTGCGGGCATAGTTATCCAGTCGTGGGCGTGGATTACATCAAACTTTTTACCAAGGGCTTCCCTAACTACGCTTTTGTTGTAAACCTGAACAGCCTCAAAGAAGTTTAGTGGATAGTTTTCAGTGGTTTCAAGCAGGGCCTCCCCACTACCATTGCTTACTGGCTTGTGTGTTTCTGTAGTGGGTCCTGAATACATATAAGGCCCTAAGGCATAGGGGCTTATTGGGTATGGCCCAATGTCCCAGGATTTTGATGAAGCATGTCTTCCAGTTGTGTGGTGCTTGGGGCTTACCCCAACTATCTCAACACCAGGGACATGTATGTGCGCGCCTTTCTTTGGCATGAAAAAGGTCACTTTAACACCATTGGCAGCAAGGTTTCGTGTTAATTCGTAGCAGTGTCTCCCAAGACCACCTGAAACGTAGGGTGGAAATTCCCATCCAAGCATAAGTATTCTCATAGTTCCCCCTGCTGCTCGCTATTTGGCCTATACTTCAAACTAACCAAACCGCTTCTCTTTATATTTTGTATTTTATTTATATCTTTCTTCGGTAGTGGCCTTTTCACTACCTATTTGTTGTAAAATAGGAAAAAAAGTGTGCCATAAGCCATATCTAGCTACACTAACCAAACCGCTTTTCTTTTCCCATTAGCTCTGGCTTTACACTGGCTATATTGATATAGGTATTCAGCTATGTTGATGATATATTCAGTTGGATAACAGGTTTGCTTATGGCTTTTTCTGGTCTTCGTCTAGTTTTCCAGTAGTTATGTCTACAACCCTTTGCACGCCATCAGGGGTGTAATAAATCACATGAACGATACCAAACGCTTTTCCTTCGTCTACCCATTTTTGGAGAGTGGCTAGGGATGTTGTGTCCTTGACGCTGAAGCCGCCCTCGAATATTATCTCACTGACCTTGAAGTTATTCTCCTTAAGCATCTTGTAAGTGGCTTTTACCTCTTCTTCCATGTTCATACCAAGCACCCAAACAATTAATCCCTTCTATAATTTAAAACCTTCTGGTTAGATTTGTTTTTTGAAGCGGTTGGGCTAACTGGTGGGCCGTGAGCGGTAAACCTTATCGTATCTGTTTGTTGGGACCAACCTAACAACATAGCAAACATTAAAAACAAGTTAACTCAAAATAGCAGTTCTTGCACGATACCAAAACCTTTTTATATGGGTTGATGCAAAAATATTACAGTATGAGGTGTATGTATGGCGGATAAAAGCGACAAACGAAAGATAAACATAACAGAGAGAAAGTTTTCTACTCTGCATTTGCTTATAATTAGCCTTGTGGCAGTATTGTTCACTGTCGCAGTAGTAGCGGTTGTTTCTCCGACTCCAACAGCTGAGGTTGTTTATGTCCCAGTGAACAACAACCCTGTTGAGCCACAGGATAATGGGGCTCAAGTCAAGGAGATAACCGCAGAAGAAGCGGCTAGTTCAGCTGAAAGTTTGATAAAGAGTGACCTTGTTCCACAAGGAGTGGAAGTCAGTGTTTCGAATGTGACCAAGGATGGAAACTTTTACAAGATGACAGTCGCTTTGAAACAAGGGGGGCAGGAAACCGACCTATATTCCTATATGAGTGTTGATGGGAAGTATTTCTACCCAAGTGTCTTTGATGTTACAAAAGGCGAGTTCCTTGAGCAGAGACCGGCTCCGACGGCACAGCCGAATCAGGATACTAACAACCAACAACAGGGAAGCTTTGATGCACCAGATGAGAGTGTTCCCGTGGTGAAGTTCTTTGTCATGGCTTTCTGTCCATTTGGCCAACAGGCTGAGAAGGGCCTAAAGCCAGTGCATGATTTGCTTGGTGACAAAGTGAAATTAGAGCCTCACTACGTGATTTACGAGAACTATGGTGGCGGTGGGCCTGATTACTGTATCGAGGATGGCAAATACTGTTCTATGCACGGAATCAATGAAGTGAACGAGGATATAAGACAATTGTGTATAAACAAGAACTATGACAGCGATACATTCTGGAACTATCTGGCATATGTGTACACCAACTGTTCTAGAGATAATATAGGCACTTGCTGGAAGGATGCGGCCAGGGCAAATGGGATTGATACGGCTAAGATTGAGTCCTGCTTTGATTCAGAGGGTGTTGACTTAATAGCAGCTGAGAAGGCCTTGGATGACAAATATGGAGTACGTGGCTCTCCAACAGTGTTCATAAATGACCAGCAGTACAATGGTGGTAGAGCTCCAGAGGACTACAAATTAGCAATCTGCAGTGGTTTCACAGACGAACCAGGTGAGTGCAGCCAGAGTTTAGGTAGCACGACTGGCTCAGCAAGTGGTGGCTGCTGATAAGCCCCTAAACCGCGATTGCCTCTTGGTAATCGCCCCCTCCTTCTTAATACTTTTGACTACCTCATAGAACCATATTCACCAGGTTTTAGATGTCTCACAATTAAAACTCGTTTTATAAGTTC
>JAGHAM010000004.1 GCA_021161465.1 Candidatus Iainarchaeum sp.
AGTGCTGCGTTGATGTCAACAGCGATGGCCAGATAACTCTTGAGGACTCTGAGCTCATAGCAAATTACACTTTGGGAAGAACCAACTGCTTCCCAGCTGGCTACTCCTGCAGCGCGAGGGAGAACTGCGACAACAACAAAGATGACGATTGTGACGGGCTTATTGACTGTTCTGACGATGACTGTGAAAGCAGTTCTTCTTGTGTTTCTGTGACTGAGTATAATTGTGTTGATGGTTTGCCTGCTCCCCCAAGGAGGATTGGTGACGTTAATGGTGATGGGAGCATTACTGTTGAGGATGCTCAGATAATAACTGCAGTGAGTTCGGGTGATGCTGTTATAACTGATGATAATTGTTGTGCTGACGTGGATGCTGACGGAGATGTTGACGATGATGATGCACTCCTTGTATCTAACTTTGGGTCGAGTGGCTGTTTCCCTGCAGGTTATTCTTGCGCGGTTAAAGAGCTTTGTTTTGATGGCATTGACAATGACTGTGATAACTTTACGGACACGGTAGATTCAGATTGTTGTTCAAATTACGGATGTGCTGATTTAAATGGTGATGGGATTGTAGATGGAGCTGACTATTCCTTGCTTCAAAGTAAAATGGGACAAGATGCCTCTGTTTATGACATCAATGCTGATGGTGTTGTTGATAATACTGATTTGAATTTTGTTAGTTCCCACATTGGTGACTCAACACAGTGCTCACAGATGAAAAAGTGCCCTGATGTGCGGCCTGATGGGACTATTGACCTTTTTGATGTGACTACCCTTGCGAGTCACTATCCCAGCTGTGCAACTCATGGCCCATACAGCAGTGCAGTTGACATAACCAATGATGGTAACATAGACAATGGTGATTTCTTAGCTTTGTTTGAAGCTTTGGGTAAAGATAGGTGTTCTATTTCTCAATGTATAGAGTCAACTGAAACAAATTGTACCGATGGCATCGACAACGATTGTGATACCTTTATTGATTGCAACTCAGAAAACGAAGACCCAGACTGTAATTGTCCCCCCGGGCCTACATCATCTATTTGTCTCTATACATCTGTGAATCAGGTGACTTATGATACTTCTAACCAAGAGTATTCTATCAGTCCTGAGCCCCCAAGTATATCGGTTGGTAACCTTGGTGGTGTGCAAATAATCAGGGGGTTCATACGATGGGATATCTCTTCTATACCCGATGATGCTACAATCACCAATGTTAATTTCACTTATTATTGCCCTAGGCGCTCTGGTGTTTGGGGGTTCATCAAAGAGATGACTAATGACCCGGCATATGCCCTTGATGAAGATGTGTTCAATGATTGTGGAGATGGGCCTACTTATGGAGGTGGCGCGAATATCTTTCCAATAGAAGGAGCTAATAACCAAATCGTACTAAATAGCGATGCAGTTTCAAAACTTCAATCTCAGTTAAGATATAATTGGTTTGCCATTGGTTTAATATCCTCAGATGAAAGTTTGGCTGATAATGGATATACCATAGAAAGAGATAGTGGTCATGGAGATCTTACATCTAAATTATGTGTTGGGTATGTTGCTTAAGGCCTACTGTAAACCAATAGTTATTTATTCGGTTTTTCTGTATGTTTTTCCATGCAAAAAGCAATATCAGAGATAGTATCTTTTGTAGTCATAATAACAATTGTGCTTGCTAGTGCGGTTTCTATTTACTATTGGATTGAGGGCAGGAAAACCCCACACCTTGATGAGGAGGAATTGGAGATAAGCGCTTATGCCATAAATTCAACAGCAATTAGGGTGATGAATCGAGGCACTGAAAACTCAACAGAGCTGACAGCGATGAACACCAGTGTTGGACCATGCACGTTTAGTTCTTCAACAATTCTTCAGCCAGGAGTTCCAGTTAGGTGTTCTCTTTCAAGTCCTGTCCCAGATGGAACCAGTGTGGTTGTTTACGGGCCCGGCATAAAGGCAACACAGGTGAAATTCTAATCCTTATGTTAGCCCTATTATAAGAAGAGTAATGCCTATCAAAAAGAAGAAGGCTGGAACCACCCAAATCAGACCGAAGAACGTTGTTGAGAACGCCAAGAAAAGCATGGCGAAACCAGATGCAATCATTGTATCTGTATCTTCTTTCATGTGTTAAATAACTTGAAACACATTTAAATAACTTTATCCCTTATTGTTAGATATGTGTAAATTAGTCCTGGACAGCAAGCTAGTAAGAGCCCTATCAGCGCTTGGCGGGCGGAATCTAGTCAAGACCACTGAGATATTGGCTGGCAGCTTGGCTGCCTTCATGGATGGGAAGTTATCAAGTGATGGTTCGGAAGTGCACATAATCCTGCCGAAGAAGGATATTGTCTTCAAGCCGAAGCAGGGAAAGCCAGTATTTGATGGAAAGTACTATGTATACCAGCAGGGTGAGGTGGTTGTCCTTTCAAAGGAAAAGACACTCGAGCAGATTAAGCAGCTTTTATTTGAGATAGCCAGTGAGAGGAAACAGTATTTGCTCTCCAGGTACACAAGTGAGGATATTGAAAGATATGGAATCTCAACAGATTATGTCTTGAAATTGGATGATGAAGTAAAAAAACTGAAGATAGAAACGTAATCAACAAAAATAAGAAGTTTTATAACTGTTAGATTGTGCGCCAGTAGTCTAGTTTGGTAGGACTTAGCCCTCCCAACCACCCCTTTTGCTAACGCAAAAGCGTTGACGGAAAAGGGTTGAGGTGAGAGGCTACGACCCGGGTTCAAAAAGAAGGGTTGCACCCTTTCTAAACCTGCATGGGGATGGAATATCATCCGTATCCCGATTGTAGGAAGATTGGTTGCACCAAAGGGGTTTCACCCCCTTTACCCCTGAGAGGACATAGGTAAATCTTATGTCCGCTTGTGGGGAGGGTTGCACGCGTTCTAGACCTACAGTCTAGAACGAATCTCTAAACCTGCAGGGGTGGCATAAAGCCACCCGATACGCAGGATGGAGGTTGCAAGCATTTGAGCATTTTAGACCTATGGTCTTGATGACTCTCTAAACCTGCATAGGATTGCTATGCAATCCGTCAGGTGAAATTCCCGGCTGGCGCACTTATCTCATCGCTTTCTTAGCATTAAGCTTGTTGGGATTGACTAATGTGTATACACTAATTTCTCTGCGTCCCACTGTGCCCCTGAGCCCCTTCCGTGGTTTTTCCTCAAGCACTCTTTCTCTTTTCAATCCAAAAGAGGAGGGGTTCAGCTTAAATTCAGTAATTAAATCAGTTATCAGAAACCCACCTTTTTTGAGTCCATATACTATGTTAGCTAGAGCTGCTGCACCAAATTCTCTGGCATGTTGCAGATTTTCAGATAGTTTCCTAGCTTGCTCCTCATTGATTGTTAGCCTAATTGGTTCCCCGGCTTGTATCCTCCTTACCTCTTTTGAATACTCCAAGAAATCTTTTTTGCTTTTGAATAAGAAACTCTGATGGAGGTTTATACAAATGGCAAGGTCTGCTTTTTCAAGTGGGGCTGATACAACTATGTCCTGCTTACCTGCTCTTATGGGGCCATTTCTATTCGGTAGTAGCTCTGGTGGAATATCCATCGCATAAACAGATACTGCCTTTACCTTGCCTGCTAGGTTCACCGTTTTCTTGCCTAACTCCTTTTTTTCAATCTCTGGAAAGAAGTTTTTCAAATATTCTTTAGCTTCATCTTCTACAGCTAGTTTGATTTTCTTAGCTCTCAGGGATTTTATGTTCTCCGTTTTGATATCGAAAATGTTTATCCTGTAATTTTTACCCTTTAGCACATTCGCTATTTCTAGATGTTCTGTCGGGTGGAACCCCTCACTTTGGCCTCCAGAACCAAATATATGCACGATTGGCTCTTTTGGAAGCGGAAGTTTTTTTAGTTCTTTTATTACCTTCCTGTTCCTACCAAAATAAGTGGTTGGAGATGCGAAAGTCTTTCTTCTCACTCTCTCCCGTATACCTTTCTCTATAAGCTCTCCTTCCGGCATTGGAACCAACAATCATTAAATACTTGCGTTTCTTAATAAAAGGTTATGGGAATTTCAAATCTAATTTATGACTCCTGGATGAAGGATGCGCAATACAAGAAATATAGTGGGATATTACCAATGCTCAAGCGCGCTGGTGTGCAGTTTGGCAAGATGCTTGATGTTGGCATTGGCACTGGTTTATTTGAGGATTACCTTAAAGGTCAAGGCGCCAAATTCGATGCGATAGGCATAGAGCCAGACGAGAAGATGAAAAGGGAAGCGGAGAAGAAGGGTTACAAAGTTACCGTTGGGACTTCGGAGAGCTTGCCATTTGAGGATTCAACTTTTGATTTTGTGGCTTGCATCGATGCTCTCCATCTAGCAAAGGATAAAAGGAGAGCCATAACGGAGATGCTCCGTGTGCTGAGGCCGAGAGGGTTTTTGCTTGTGTCGCATTTTTGTAACACATTCAACGCTGGGGAAGTCACTAAAACTCTCGAGTCGGCTACTGAAGGGCTGAATATCGTTGACAAGAAGATGGTCGGCCAGAATGATGCTGAGCTTGCCGTTGCATTTCTCATTAGGAAGTGACACCAATGGGAAGGCCAGTACAAAGAAAGAAACAGGTAATTCGTGATGGAGTCATAATTTACGATATTCCAGAGCTAAATCTAGATGAGGATACCCGGAAGAAAGTTAAAGAAGTCCTTGAATGGCATGGAAATGAGCTTCTGAGAATAACACGAGAAATGCACGATGAGATATCTAAAGTTAAGAAAAAGAGTTGGCAGGAGCATATGCGTGTTCAGTCTGAAAAGAGGCTACCAAGAACGAAAGAAGTTGAACTTCACAACAAGCTTGTGGAGAAACTGAATTCAATTAACCTTGGTGAGGAAAATCTGCGTAGGTTACGGGTTTTTCTAAGGGTTCATACTAACCATGCCATTGGCGAGGTATATACTATCTTTAAGAGGGGTTACAAAAAGCCAGAAAGATTTGAAATAAGGATGAAATAACTTCTGGTGCTTAATCCTACTCACCATAGAATCCTGAAACCCTTGGAGGTTAACACACCAGTGTGCTCCAGCCTTGCTCCCCCAATACCAGGTATAGCGAGACCTGGCTCAATTGTGAAGACCATACCTTTCTCTAGAATGTCTTTGCTTTCACTGCTTAAGCTTGGGTATTCGTGGATGTCAAGTCCAACACCATGACCAAGTCCATAGGGCCAGTATTTTGCGTATTTCCCGAAGAACTTGTTGGTTGCTTCGTAGAGTTCTCCTGCAGTCATCCCAGGCTCTACTATGTCGCGACCAAGCGCGTTTGCTTGCTCGACTAGCTCAAGGAGCTCTTTTTTCTTTGCGTTGGGCTTGAGACAGTAACTACGTGTAAAATCAGAGCAATAACCGTTCCAGCGCGAGCCCGTGTCAACTATAACGGTGTCCGTTGGCTTTATCCTCTTCTCAGTTGCTCCAGTATGCACCAGCAAGGTGTTCCTTCCTGAGGCGACTATTGGTTCAAATGCCAGCCCCGCGCCCTTGCGATAGTAAAAACTTGTGATGTCTGCGAAGATATCGCGTTCACGCTTTCCCTCCTGTATGCCATCTTCCGCAATTCTAAATGCTCTTTTGGTTATCGCGGCTGCCTTTCTCACAGCCTTCAGTTCTGTCTGGGTTTTAATTGCCCTAATCAACGAAAGCTCCTTGCTGACATCAACCAGCTTTGCACCAGGCAGATATTTCCTCAGCCGTTTTCTAACGCGTTTGAGTGCGTTTACACTAAAATAGTCTCCGTTAAATCCTATCCTCTTTCCCCCGGCTTTGCCCATAAGCTTGTAAGCTGTTTCCCGTTCTTCTCTTTTGTATTTCCTGACAGATGCTTTCTGGTTGTAGTCCCCTACAACAACAAAAGGAGACGAGTTAAATTGCCAGTAGAAGACTCCGGAAACAATAGCATCCACACCAGCGTAATACTGGATGTTCCTATCAGGGTTGTCACCACTGCTTGCAATCAGCAGTGCATCACATTTGCCTTCAAGCTTCTCGCGAGCTTTCTTTAGAGTGGAGTTCATAGTCTTTTTTTAGTGCTGGATGTTATTAGTCTTTTCGTTAGGCATAAGAATAAAATTATGGTTGTCCACAATACAGCCATGGCAGCTATAGCAAAATTTACCAAAGAGGAGGCACTTGATTACCACAAGAACAATTTTCCTGGGAACGGGAAGATAGAGGTAAGGAGCAAGGTGCCAGTCCAGACTTTCAAGGATTTGACTTTAGCTTATACGCCTGGTGTTGCAGAGCCGTGCAAGGAGATTCACGCTAACCCAGATTTAGTTCACGACTACACGACAAAGGATAACATGGTGGCAGTTGTCACTGATGGAACTGCAATACTTGGGCTTGGTGATATTGGTCCAGAGGCTGGTCTTCCTGTTATGGAGGGAAAATCCGTCCTGTTTAAGAGCCTGGCTGGCGTTGATGCATTCCCTATTTGTCTTTCAACTAAAGACCCCGATAAGATTATCGAAACTGTTGAGTATCTCGCCCCATCGTTTGGTGGGATAAACCTGGAAGATATATCAGCTCCGAGATGCTTCTATGTTGAGGAAGAGCTCAAGAAGAGGATGGATATACCTGTATTCCATGACGACCAACATGGCACTGCCGTGGTTACTCTCTCAGGGCTCTTAAACGCGCTGAAGCTTGTTGGGAAGAAGATTAATGAAATAAAGGTTGTATTTAGTGGGGCTGGAGCCGCGGGAATTGCGTGCTCAGAATTCTACATGAGCGCTGGTGTGAAGGACCTGATAATCTGTGACAGCAAGGGCACAATCTATGATGGAAGAGAGGAAGGTATGAATCCATATAAGGAGAAGATAGCCAAGGTAACGAACAAGGAGGACGTTAGAGGAAACCTTGCGGATGCTATGAAGGGGGCAGATGTGTTTGTTGGTGTTTCCGCGCCGGGAATAGTGACCGAAGATATGGTCAGGTCCATGGCTGACGACCCGATTATTTTTGCATGCGCGAATCCCGTTCCTGAAATCATGCCAGAGAAAGCATTGAAGGCAGGGGCCAAAGTTGTCGCCACAGGCAGGTCTGACTATCCAAACCAGATAAACAACGTGCTTGGCTTTCCTGGAATCTTCCGTGGGGCCTTAGATGTCAGAGCCAGTGACATCAATGAGGAGATGAAGTTTGCTGCAGCCAGGGCTATAGCTTCATTGGTGTCCGAAGACGAGCTGAGGCCAGATTATATAATCACCACTCCAATAGATAAGCGAGCAATGCCAGCTGAGGCAGCGGCAGTTGCTGAGGCAGCTATGAGAACCGGTGTGGCACGGCTAAAGGTTGACCCGGAGGAAGTTGCTGAGAGAACCAGGAAGTGGAGAACCCTGGAGCTGGAATGAGGATGGCTTGAACCCTTAAAGAGCTTGGCAAAAACAGAAGTACTAAATTTATTCCAAAAATGCTTAACGGAATTGAGCTACAGATAGAGCATTATCTCGATGAATTCCCAGGAGATGAGCCAATAGAGAAACCATGGGAAGCTGTAAAAAAAGCCTTTATCGATCCAATTTACAAAACAAAGAGTGAAGGAAATAAGAAAGGTATGGAGAGAATATACTAAAGACAGTAATTGGAAAGGGCTAATTAAAAAATTAAGTGATTTTTCACTCGAAAAGGGCGTACATAAGAAAACCCCAATTGAGCCTTTTGATAAAACAAAATTAAAATTGGTGGCAATTGACTTCATTTCTTGAATTCAGGATCCTGTTTCACTCAAACTTTAAAAGGATAAGTTAAATGTAAAATTATGGTCCAATACGAATTCTGTTTGAATTTCAATGGCATAAGGCGTATAGAACCAAAAGGTGTCAAATATGGCAGGCCTATCGAAGACTCGTTTGAAGAGATAAATTGTCCTTATTATTTGGAGAAAGGAGTTGCTGGATTAATGGGAATGAACCTGGACTTTCTCACTCTCGACGGTGAGAAAACCAACAGGACAACAATCTAACGAAAAGATATTTAAACCCCATATACCCAACTAAATATGGCTCAAGTTAAGTTACAAAAAGGTGAATCAATATGAAAAAACTTTTGACTCTCTCAATACTAACATTGTTCGCAATTGTTCTTATTGGCTGCGTGGAAGATCAGGGCCCCGGTCCTGGGTCTACGGGACAGGCGACCTTTGAAGTACTGGTTTCTGATCAGCCTTCAAACATATCTGACTTTGACTTACTTGAAGTAACTCTCTCGAAAATAAGGGTTTTCAAGTCCGGAGACAACACCGGCTTCGAAGAATTTTCTCCTGCAGTCGAAACATTTGATTTAACTCAGTTGCAGGGAGGCAATGCTTTAAGTCTTATCAACACAACCCTTCCCCAAGGAAACTACACCAAAATAGAATTTCATGTAACCAACATCACTGGAATCGTTGACAACGAGACCGTGGAAGTGAAAGTCCCATCAGAGAAACTTATGATAACCCAGGACTTCGAACTAACCGGCAACCAGACAACCTCTTTCGTCTTCGACATGACTGTTATCAAGAAAGGCACCGGTGACTACAATCTGCTCCCAGTAATCTCGGAGAGCGGCGTGGTCGGAAAGCAGGTTCAGAATGTCAAGAGAGTTAAAGCAACTGAAATGATTCAGAAGATGCAGGAAAAGAGAGAGAAACACGGACTGGCAAAGCAGAAGGAAAAACCGGAGACCCCAGGTAAAAATGAAACAACTCCCCCTGAAACTCCCAGGCCGAAAAAAGGTTCTTTCGAACTCCTGATTTCAGATGAGAACAATGCCATCGGAGAATTCGAGACCCTGACTGTCGACCTGAGTAAAGCCAGGGTTTTCATGGCGGGAAACGATGATTCAGGAAACCAGACCAACACCAATGGAACCGGAGTTAACGGTAGCCAAAACAACAAGACTGGTGGACAGGGCTTCTCTGAAATCGCTCTTGATGTTACAAGTCTTGATCTGACCACTCTCCAGGGCGACAACGCCCTCAGCGTTCTCAACACCACCCTAGAGACAGGAAAGTACACTAAAATGGCACTCTATGTGGACAGCGCCTCTGGAACGGTCGACAACGAGACGGTAGATGTTAAAGTACCATCCGGAAAGCTTATGATAACTAAGAACTTCGAGGTAATGGAGGGGGAGACAACCTCTTTCGTCTTCGACATAACGGTTATCAAGAAAGGTAACGGAGACTACAACCTCCTTCCAGTAATCTCAAAGAGTGGAGTCCTTGGAAAAGACGTTATGAGCGTTAATAGGACCAGAATCCGCAATGAGACTGAGGCTGGAAAGCCCAACGAGAAAGGCAACCAAACCCGTAACGAGACCGAGCAAATGGGCAAGGAAGAACGCTGCACTGAAAGCGGTGGAAATGTTACCACAGCAATGTGCTGCCTCTCATCAGAAGACTTCCCGAACACCTGTGTCATAGGTGCTTGTGGTTGCTCACCTGAAAACAGCCACGAAGTCGAGTTCTGTGACTGCGGTGAGGAAAAGTGCTTTAACGGTTCAGCGTGTGTGCCAATCGAGACGGGCAATCAGACAGAACCCGGAAACGAAACTGTTCCCCCAGGCAACCAAACTGAATCAGGAAACGATACCGAACCGGGCAACCAGACCAATGGTAATCAGACTGCCTGACTAAGGTGAGTCCAATACCTGAAGAGTTTTCCAGGGGATATCTTGGTGAGATAACTGTTAAGAAGGGACCCGTAAAAATCCCTTTGTCTGTTTACAGGAGAGGGTCCCTTCCCAGAGTAATTAAAGGAAAGCCCCCCTTGGAGAAAATACAGGAGCTCCTCCACAAACCCCCTCCATCTGAGGTTCACGCGGAGCCGAAAACCGCTGATGAGATATCTTCACTCATTCATAACCAACTTGCTATTCACCTGAAAGCACATCGTTTCATAGGTGAGAACTGGATTAAGACGCCTGTAGGTGAGTCTAAGGAAAAGCTGGCGGAGGAGCTTAACAAAAAGTTTCCAGATGCTGAGTTCGTGCATAAGGGCTACTGCGATGTGGACTTGTCTGGTAAGATTGTGAAGCTTAGCTTTCATGAGAGGACTAAACCTGAGAAGAAGACTCTCTCTGAACTAATAAGGTCCATCTCAGAGAGTGAATGGGAAATAGTTAAGGATTAGCAGCATTTGTTGCTTTATACCAATGTCTTTCCTTTATCCATTATCAGCTTGTCATCAAACCAGATAGTTGGTTTATCTATTACAAAATCTTGATGGATATCAGCATCGATGTTGCCACTAAGGCTCTTTGAGTCGCCAATGGCTACATGGCAGGTGCCAAACACCTTCTCGTCCTCTATCACCTTTCCGCTTAACCTTGCACCGGGGTTTGTCCCTATTGCGAATTCTGCTAGGTATCTGCCGTTTCTTATACTCCAGAAATAATTCTTGACTTTTGGGTCAGTTATATTGGTCACGTAATTATTTCTGGCTATGAACTTGGTGCCTTTCATGCATTTGAACGTTGGGAACTGTGTGTTGTATGGCGACCAGTGGCCATTGAGGTTTTTAGGCACAAAAGCAGTTTCACCAGCTGGCAGGTTTGACAGCGAGCCTTTTTTGCTTATGTCCCCATCATCCAGTAAGAACCTCTTCCCACCAATTTCAGTGGTAAACTCGGTATTTTTTGCTTTTACTTTCACAACTTTGGTTTTATTCAGTAGACGCGCGAGCTTTTGGTTTTCCTTTTTTATCCAGCTGTAGTCTGCACTCATTCCACGAACGAACATCTCTTCTGTCATTTCGGGGAGGGTTGCGATTCGCGCTCCTCTCCTCTTAGCGGCTCTCACAGCATTGGTGTGCGTCAATGAGTACTTGGTTGGGCAGTAAAGAATGTCAGCTTTCCTCATGGTTTCTGCAACAAGTTTTGGTGGCTCAAGGCCATGCTGTCCAGTTGGTTGGATTACAAGCATAAGTGCGTTGCAACTCTCACTCGCTGCTTTGAACAGCGCGTTGCCAACGTCTAGGGTTAGCTCGTCAGTTACAACTAATAGGAGTTCCTTCTTTCTGGGTTTTGATAGCAGAATTGCCTTGCGCGCTGCCTTCATCAGGGAATTAGATACAGATGCCATAGTTCTCTTACGAGTTAGTTATATTTATTTCATATGGAAACTCTGGAGAACCACCTATTCTTTTATATCTTCCCGTCAAAACACCATGCATGAAAAACTATCTGTTTGTTCTTGTGATAGCTGCTTTCCTAACTATGGGCTGTGTCAACAATGGAGAGCAGACTAATCCATCTTTAGGAAAGGGATATATAGCAGTTTATAACTTCAGCTCGCGTGTTGACTTGAACATGAATGGCACTTTTGTCCCATCAGCTTCCAGTGTGCACCCTATGACAGTAAGGCACTCAGGGGATAGGACGAAGGTGAGTATCGGCATAATGGGTTCTAATACGTCTCTGCTTGATAGTTATATAACCCCAGATGGGAACTTTACGTGCAGGAATTTCCCAATACAACAGTGTGTGAAAGATGAAATCACAGCAAGACCTCCAACGGAGATGGGCGTATATATGAAAGAACTCAAGGACAAAGGATTTTTAACGGTTTTGGCAACTAACACCCGAAAGGTAAATGGTTTCGATTGCAAGGAAGAGATTTACACTGTCAACGATGTACCTGCTTATCTGAATTATATTAATTTCAATAAATCACAGGCGATTCCAATTGATGTTAAAATAGATGAGGTAAAAATGACCTACTGTGAGAAAGATGGTTTGACTGTTTCATATTCATCAGCATTAAATGCCGTTGTGAACAAGACATCCGCGCGGAGCTATCTCCTTAGCACAGGCACAAATGAGTCTGCTAATCCCATACCCGATTCCATAGTCTCAAATGTTTCTTATACTCTAATCTCACTTGATAAAGATGTTGAGATAGCTAATATGGAACTAACCCCGCCGTGATAGCCATTACAGAAAACTAGTGTTTGATATCTTTTGGGCTTACTGTTGTGGGTTTCGCGCTCTCAGGGATTATTAGCTCAGAGGCAGGTCCAGAGGTTGGTTTTTTCTTGCTTGCACAGATGGTGCACAATCCTTCAGCGGTGTAGTGCTCTGCACAGACATGACGCCCGCATTTTGAGCAGGTGTATAAATGCTTTGCTGGCTTCCCACAGATGTCGCAGGTACCTGCTATTTCCATACTTACCTTTATAAAAGCAAAACAATAAAACTTTGTTGGTTTTTATGGTCTCCTGGAAGCTTTTCAGCATCGCTGGAATCGATATAAAACTGCATTGGACAACTTTGCTTCTCCTTGGATTGTTTCTTGTCCTCAGCGTTAACTCATTCTTGATACTCCTTCTCTTGTTTATTTCAATAACTTTCCATGAGCTTTCGCATTCGCTGGTTGCAAAAGGCAACGGAGTCAAAATCAGCCAGATAATACTTCTGCCTATCGGTGGGATGGCCGTGATGAAGAATGCAGTGATAGACCCAAAAGTGGAGTTCAAGATGGCCATAGCGGGGCCTTTGTTCAACTTTGCAGTTTGTGGCTTAATCCTAATCGCAGCATATCTGTCCGGCAGCAGCAACCTGATTTACTCCATGGGTTACTGGAACGAGAGGCTGGCAGGCGATATACTACAGGACATTGGACCGATGATGGTTTCATCATTGTTCTGGCTCAACTTCTTGCTGGGTGCATTCAATCTATTCTTCCCTGCGCTGCCCTTGGATGGAGGCAGGGTGTTGAGGGCACTGCTGGCGATGGTTATGGACTATGTCAAGGCAACCAGGATTGCAACAGTTATATCAATGTTCCTTACTATACTGCTATTCTTGGTGTCTTTAGTGAGCATGAACCTGATACTGCTCTTGATATCTATTTTCATATTCTTTGGAGCAAGGTCTGAGATGGAGTTTGCTGTATCCCACCGGTTGCTTAGAAAGATTCCAGTTTCAAACTTAATGAGAAAAAATTTTCTCATGGTTGATGAGAACACGCCTTTGGATGCTCTGGTTGCCGATATGATTGCGTCGAGGTCACTGGTGGCTTTCTCAAAGGAGGGGAAGAACATAACTGCAGTTTCGATATACAAGATAGGAGAGGTTCCAAAACAAAGATGGGGGCGGATGAAGTTCAAGGACCTGGCTGTGGTGATAAAACCTGTAAGCCCTGGTACGCAGGTGGTGACGGCTCTGACACGTATGGGTAAAGAGGGTTTTGAGGCTTTGCCTGTGGTTGATAACTATCATGAAGTAGTTGGCTGCCTTTACAAGAGAGATATTGACACAATTCTGGAACTCCTGAAAGTGACAAAGCTTTCTTAGGCTTCTGCACGACAGACAGTTTTTTTAATCCTGATTCTCACTAATAACTGGCAAGCTGGGGTGGCGGAAGTTCACGAGCAGGCAAGCTCGAGAAGTTCAGTTCACGAGCAGGCAAGCTCGAGAAACGCAATCCGGTTCAACGCGCCGGCCTCGAGTAGCCGCAAAATCGGCTAGCGCTTTAGGCGTCTCACGCTCCGCGTGAGAGCACCAGGTGTGGCCGTAAAATCGGTTCACGCGAACCGTAAAATCGGTTCACGCTTTGGGTGTTGCGCTACGCGCAAGCACCAGGCGGATGATTAAGGACTTAGTCTAAACCTAAGTGAAAAATAACAGGTGCTAGACTTTGTCCAAGTGCCTTACGCTATATGTAAGGCAGGCATCCTGAAAGCCGGTGGGCGCAAGCCCGTGCAGGTTCAAACTGTTTCGTCTCCGTATGAAACAGGAAATTCCTGCCCCCAGCGTACCCTTCAACAAACATGTATACACTATAGTAACTATATAATTGGCTATAGTTAAGGTGTTCTGTATGGCGACGACTATACAGATAAGCGAAAAACTTAGAGAGGAATTAGCAGCTAGGAAGCTCTACGAAAAAGAGAGTTATGAAGAGGTCATCAATGACCTGCTTGAGGACACTATGGAACTTTCAGAAGAAACCAAAAGAGAGATAGAGCAAGCGAGGAAGGAGATAAAAGAAGGAAAAGTTTACGCCATGGCAGAGATTAAAAAGGAGCTAGGGTTGTAAATGTATGAGATAATTTTCTCTGCCACCTCAAGAAAGAAATTGAAAAAGTTGGATAAGAACACTCAATCTAGAATCTTATCCTCTTTGGAGCGAATAAGAATTAGACCGGAATTTTTGTAAGACGCTTGGTCTTGAAGTTTCTCCAAAAGCAAAGCAATCACAAACCATGCCACTCTTGTTTCCATCGTTGTAATACCTAACATAAAATCCCTTTGGGCTTAAGTCATATGCTACAAATATATGTGGCTTCCAGACAATCTTGGGTGTAGGCTTGACTTTTGGGCTACTGGCTTCATGGGTTATATTTGCATCGTATACTTTGCCAACAACTTTTTCTGTAATTCCCTAGAGTGTTCACATCGAGAATGCTTGACAGACCCGCTACTAGGACAAACAAAATTAGGATAGTCAGAGCACCAATCACCAGAAACTGCTTTTTGCCTACCAGCATAAACCTTTAGTAGACACCTCAATAATAAGTTTTCTCTCCATCATGTTTTTAGTGTTAGTTAGCTATAAGCTGTGTATGTCCTCCAAGAGCGCAAGGATAACAGTGAAGGCTACGCCAGGGGCGAAAAACTTTAGCATTACCGGCTTTAACGAGTGGACAGGTGAGCTTGAGGTAAAACTGAAAAACCCGCCTCTAAAAGGGAAAGCTAACCAAGAGCTTATTCACGAGCTTGAGAAAGTGCTGAATGCTGAGGTCAGGTTGCTTTCCGGTGAAAAAAGCCGGAGGAAGCAAGTTGAGGTTTTAGGCAAGAGCCAGGATGAAGTGCGTGTCTTAATCAAGAGTTTTAAAGTATGAGGGGTATAATCATATAGGGTGGGTTCATGGAAAAACAGTTCATAAGTGAGCTTAAGACTAATGACACAGTTAACTCTTACTTTGCCGTCAAATACAAGCGCCCGGTTAAACCTTACAAAAAAGGTAATATGTTCAAAGTTGGTTTGTCTGACAAGACTGGTGAGATTGACCTAACTTACTGGGGTGGCACCAACCAGGATAAGGTTAAGCAGCTGTGGAGTTCTTTTGATATTGATGACGTGGTTCTCGTGAATGGTGTTGTTAGCGAGTATCAGGGAGAGAGCAAGATAGATGTTAATGAAGGTGTCGGGAAAATATCAAAAACCAGCGAGTATAATATCGCTGATTTGGTTGCAGTCTCGGAGAGAGACCTTGATGAGATGGCTTCAGAGCTAATGAGTAAAGTTGAGGAAGTGAAGGACCCTTATTTAAGCAAGCTTTTGCGCGCTTTCTTTGAAGACGCAAAGTTCATGGAAAAGTTCAAGAAAGCCCCTGCAGCCATGTATATGCACCATGCTTATGTTGGTGGGCTCCTGGAGCATACTCTACACGTCCTTAGCCTATGTGAGGCAATATACAAGATATATCCCAAGATGGACCATGATTTGCTTGTGACTGGGGCAATCCTCCATGATATAGGGAAAACTAGGGAGTTTATGGTTGGAACCAGCATAAAAGTTACCGAGGAGGGGATGCTGAGGGGACACCTGGTTATAGGCGAGGAGATGGTTATAGAAAAAATGAAGGGCATCCTTGGATTCCCAGAGACGCTTATGATGAAGGTCGCGCATATAATTTTAAGCCACCATGGCAATGGTGAGTTTGGTTCGCCTAAGAACCCACAGTTCCCAGAAGCAGCTGCAGTGCACTATGCTGACGAAATGGATTCAAAGATTGATCAATATGTTAGCATAAAGGAGGATACTGACAGCACGGACTTTAGGATATACACAAAGAGGCTTGGCGAGCTTTACTTGAAGTGAATTGCTTGTTTAATAGCCCACTAGCTACACATAAAATTTTATATTCTGTAGCACTTAATTCAACAAATCCGGTGCGAGAGTTGTAACGATATGCCAAAAAACAAGAAGGATGTCATGGAACTTCTTAGAAAGAAACCAGACGAGTACTGGAAAGTGGACCTATTCGAAGAAAGGGGATTTAAGCGCCAGAAATGCCCTTCCTGTGGGACCTACTTCTGGAGCATTAACGAGAGGGAGAACTGCAGCAGCCCGCCGTGTGGAGACTACGAGTTCATAGGAAAGCCGCCAACCAAAAAGAGCTTCGACCTGATTAAGGCTTGGCGCGCGATAGAAAAATTCTTCGTCAAGAATGGCCATACCTCAATAAACCGTTATCCGATAATATGCAGATGGTTTCCCGGACTTTTCTTCACTGTGGCAAGTATAGTTGATTTCCAGCGCTCTGTTGGCGGGAAGCCAGTTTTTGAGTTTCCAGTTGACCCATTGGTCGTTCCTCAACCGTGCCTGCGTTTTAATGACATACCAAACATAGGCGTGTCCGGAAGGCATATGAGCAGCTTTACCATGGTTGGACAGCATACAAAGAAATACTGGAAGGACAGGTGCATTGAGCTCGACTATGAACTAATGACCAAAGTTTTTGGAATCCCAGAAGACAAAATTGTCTTCACTGAGGACATCTGGGTTGGACCAAGCGCATTTGGGTCATCACTGGAGTATCTGGTGGACGGTCTTGAGCTGGGCACGTCAGTATTTACATCGTTTTGGGGGACTCCTGATAATTTCAAGCCAATGGATGAGAAAGTGATTGACATGGGTGCAGGCCTGGAGCGGTTTACCTGGATTTCACAAGGTACCCCAACTATATATGATGCTTCATACGGGCCCGTGATAGCAAAGCTGAAGAAGACTGTAGACTACGACAAAGAGCTTTTTACCAGGTATTCAAGGTTAAGCGGCAGGATAGATGCAGATAAGATGAACCCGCGGAAGGCATTTGAGGGGGTTGCAGGCAAGCTTGGTGTTTCAGTAAAAGAATTAGAGACGAGCATAGGACCACTACAGGCTGTGTATGCAATAACAGACCATGCTAAGGCGCTAACGTTTGCCATAGCGGATTCTGGGTTGCCGAGCAATGTTGGCGGTGGCTATAACCTTCGTGTCCTCTTAAGAAGAGCCTTGAACCTGATAAGCAAATATAATTTGGATTTCACGCTGAATGATGTTTGTGAGAAACATGCTAAATACCTAAAGCCGGTGTATCCATCCCTTGCAGAGAACCTTGATGAAATAAATGAAATCCTTGATGTCGAGAAGAAGAAGTATGAAAGGTCTCTTGACAGGGCCAGGCGGGTCGCAAGGACGATAGTGTCTAAGTCAAGAAAAGTCCCCAAGGACAGGATGATACAGCTTTATGAGTCTCAGGGGGTCACTCCTGAGTTGCTGAAACAGGTTGCTGAGAGTGAAGGGAAGGACATAGAAATAGCTGAGGACTTTTATTCAAGCTTGACTGCAAAACATTCGAAGGATGCTAGCGCTGAGTTCGTTGAGGTCGATGCTCCAAAGACTGTGAACCTGTATTATAGCCAGCCAGAGGCAAAGGAGTTTACTGCTAAGGTCTTGAAGAATTTCAAATACCAGGGCAAAAACTGGGTCATACTGGACAGGACATTATTCTATGCTGAGAAGGGTGGCCAGGACCATGACACTGGCTGGCTTGATGGGAAAAGAGTCATAGATGTTCAGGATATTGGTGGGGTTGTTCTTCACCAAGCTGAACCATTACCGGAAGGAAAAACTGTCAAGGGCCAAATAGATTGGGATAGGCGTATTATCCTTAGAAACCATCACTCTGCAACACACATAATCAACGGTGCGTGCCGCCGTGTGCTTGGTAACCATATCTGGCAGGCTGGTGCGTGGAAGGGGATAGACAAGGCCCATCTTGATATAACCCACTATGAGAACCTCTCACAGGAGCAGATAGACAGGATTGAGAAGCTGGCGAATAAAGTAGTGCAGGAGAATAGACCTGTGACACAGAATCTAATGCCAAGGACAGAGGCTGAGAGCAAATATGGGTTTAGGCTTTATCAGGGAGGAGCTGTACCTGCTGCAGAGCTTTACATAGTTGAGGTTAAGGACTGGGATGTTGAAGCTTGTGGGGGGACTCATGTCAGCAGGACCGGCGTTATAAAGAAAATAGTGATTTCAGGAACAGAGAAAATCCAGGATGGCATTGTAAGGGTTCATTTCCTAGCTGGTGAACCAGCTTTGGAGTATCTAAAGAAAATGGATTCTCTGCTTAAGGAAACTGCAGGCCTGCTTGGTGTTAAGGAGAGTAAAGTTCCAGAATCAGTTAAAAAGCTGTTGAGCAAGTGGAAGTCAAAGCGTAAGGAGTTTGAGAGGTTTTTGAAGAAGACGGCAGAGGAGAAGTCAAATGATATAAATCCAATTGAGTTAGATGGAGTCAAGGCGTATGTTTCTGTTGTTGAAGGGGTAGACATGCTTGGTTTAAGGGAGGTCTCCAAAAAGTTAGGCAACGATGACTCGTTTGTTTTCCTTGTAAGCGACAGGGGTTTTGTATTTGCAGCTGCTGGAAAGAATGTTATAGAGAGAGGCATAAATGCGGGGAAGATTGTTAGGGAAATAACTGGTTCCTATGGAGGAGGGGGTGGAGGACCACCCGAGAAAGGGGAAGGTATGATAAAGGATAGCACCTCTTTGGAGCAGTTGGTTGATGATGTAAAGGGTAAGCTTAGGAGGGCTTTGAATGGTTAGTGTGAGAAGTTCTGATTCGAGGAAAATTCTAAAGGAAGCCGGAGCAATCTTAGGAGTCAGCCCAGAAGAAGTCCCAAGGACTGTGAAGAAGCTATTGGAAGAAACCCACAAATTAGAAAAAAGTATAAGACACCTTTAAATAACATAATATTTAAATAAATCAGCCCCTTATTCTATTTTGGTGAGTTGATGAAACACAAGATACTTTTTGGTATCCTCATAGGACTATCAATCATGTTTTTGGTTGGTTGTGTTGGAGAACAAGGCGCTCCGAGTCACCAGAGCTTGGAGGTTTCTGTTTATGATTCCAACTCAAGTTCCCCTCTTGCTGGGACTCCTGTCATTCTTTATAATTCCTCCAACAAGGTGATTGCCACTAGTGTTACAGATTCTAGTGGCCATGCCTCGTTCGATGTTTCTCCTGGCGACTATTATATCAAAGTAAATACAACAGGGTTCAATGAGAAGAGAAAAAGCGTTTCTATTGGCCCTATAGAAACCACCGTTGTTGATGTGGGTGTCAGGAAACTTGGTGAATGCCTCGAGAAGTGGTCTTGCACTGACTGGGGCCCATGCACTAACGGGAAACAAACTCGTATGTGTATGGATGTCAACGACTGTAATACAACATATAATAAGCCATCTGAGGAGCAGGCATGCAATTCTTTGGAGTGCTCTGCAAATTCAGAGTGTGATGATGATAACCCGTGCACAACTGATAGCTGTACAGATGGCAAGTGTATCTACTCCCCCATAAAGTCATGCACCAGTGGTGATGGTTGTTGCCCATTTGGTTGTTCATATAACAACGATAAGGATTGCCCAGAAGCTGACCAGTGTTCAACCAATACAGACTGCAACGACAATAACCCTTGCACTTTTGACAGTTGTGCTGGCTCACCAAAGGTTTGCATTCATTCAACCATAATAAGTTGTTCTGACAACGATGATTGTTGCCCATCTGGCTGTAGTTATGTGGATGACAACGATTGCATGCCTGTTGATAAGTGTAAGCTCGATTCTGACTGCGATGATAATAATGCATGCACAGTGGACACCTGTTCAGGTATCCCAAAGGTTTGCCGTCATTCAACATTAACAGCATGTATTTCTGGTGATGGTTGTTGCCCAAGCGGTTGTAACCCGGCTGATGACGCTGACTGCAGGGAATGTGAGACAGACGGGAACTGCGATGATGGTAATCCCTGCACTAACGACACCTGTGTATCCTGGGTCTGCGAGCACACAGTTTCTAGTGAGGGTTTATCGTGTGGTGAAGGGAAAGTTTGTTGTGGAGGAGAATGCAGGAGGGCATGCTCTTCTGCCCAGGATTGTGCTGACTGGTTCGAGGATAACAATGAAAGCTTTGACTCCAACTGTACTGAATTCTCCTGTACCGACCCCGGCAACTGCTGTTATGCTAATTGCATTATAAGTGTTTCCCCGTGTGGTCCAGAGGACGGATGTTGTCCTTCTAACTGCAATTCTGAGGAGGACCCTGATTGTGAGACTTGTACTGATGAGTGCGATACTGAAGGCACGACCCAATGCAACGGTAACACCTTGGAGTCCTGCGGTAACTGTGATGGAGATTCCTGCCTTGAATGGTGCAATCCTGACGACTGCAGTGACTGCTCCTGCGATTGCGGTAATTACTCCTCTGACCAGGATGAATCAGCGGTAAACTGCAGTGATGGAATAGACAATGACTGTGATGGCCTAATAGACTGTGATGACGTTGATTGTGTTTCTTATTGCGGTGAGTGTGAGCCTGGAGAAACCAAGGTTTGTGATAACCAGGAGGGAGTTTGTAAGGGTTCGGAGCAAACCTGCACTCATGAAGGAGACTGGCCCGGCTGTGTCTACACGTCAATTAATGGTTATGAGTCAGCAGAAGCCACCTGTGATGATGGGCTGGACAATGACTGTGATGGCCTGACTGACTGCGACGACCCTGACTGCAGTAATTCACCGGAATGCCAGGAGGACAGTTCTGTCAACTTTAAGGCGCGTTGCATAATGACTTATCCACCGGCGGGAGGTAATCAGTGTGATTTCTACTTTGACAATGTTGGAGAAGGTCATGTGCTCGAACCCTTCAAAGTAGATATGAAGACCAATGGAACTGCCAGACCATGGGGCCTAGGTAGTATTACTGTTAATCTGAAAGATGAAACCGGAGCCGGATGGACAAAACTCTTGAGATTGCCCTTAAACTCTTCTTACTGGACTGCTGAGGGAATATGCAGCAAAAACTCAGGCATAGAAAAAGTCGCGAAATGTGATTCGAGTGGTGAAGTACTGGAGGAACATGTGTGCGGAGAAGGAAACGACTTTTCGGTTGGAATGGAAGACTATTTGAAGATAAAGCTTTCTGTTGACAGCCTAACGCTTTCCATTGAGGACGGTCTGATGTATGAGTATGGTGGTTTCTTTGCTGGAGGGTCACAGTCCTTAGATGCTGAGATGGTTATACCAGGTAATTCTTATGTCATGGTAACTTGCGACTGGTTGGACACAGGCGAACTTCCATTGCTCTTGGAGATGGTTGTGGACCCTGATAACAGAATTTTGGAATCGGATGAAAGTGATAATGTCGATTCACTCTTCTTGACAAGCGTAGGACAGACAAATTGCTTTTGATACCAACTAAACTTTTAAATAAACTCCCACACTAATAAAAGGAAATCTAAGTGTTATCTATGCCAGCCTACAAACACGAAAAGGTAGAGTTAAAATGGCAGAAAGAATGGGAAAACGCCGGGCTTAGCCAAGCCGATGCAGATCCAGAGAGAGAAAAGTACTTCTTGATATTTGCCTATCCAGGAATCTCGGGCTTCCTTCATGTTGGCCATATGCGAGGCTACTCCTATTCTGACATCATCACTAGGTACAAGCGAATGCGCGGATTCAACGTGCTCTTCCCAGCTGGCTTTCACGCCACTGGTATTCACGCTGTGGCGATAGCCGAGAAAATCAAGCGTGGCGATAAAAAATTAATCCAATATTTCAAGGACAATGGGGTTTCTGATAAGCAGATAGAGAAGTTCAAGGATTACAATGAGGTTGTAAAGTTTTTCTCAAAGGTTTACGTTGACGAGTACTGGAAACGCTTTGGGTTTCTCATAGACTGGAGGAGGCTTACGAGTACACTGCACCCAGGCTACCATAAGTTCATCCAGTGGCAGTTCAGGAAGCTGATGCAGCAGGGCTTACTAGTGCAGAAGGAGTACTATGGAGCTTTCTGTCCTCATTGTGGGCCGGTGGCAGTTGATGCAACTGAGACAGACTTGCAGAGGGGCGGAAATGCAGAGAAACTAGAGTTCACATTGTTGAAGTTCAAGTACGGAGATTCTTACCTAGTGGCTGCAACCTTAAGGCCTGAAACCATCTATGGCCAGACTAACATGTGGGTAAGGCCGGATATCAACTACGTGAAAGTTGAGGTAGATGGGGAGAAATGGATAGTTAGTGAGGAATGTTCTAAGGCTTTAACCGAGCAGGGAAAGAAAGTAAAGGTTCTGGAGGAAGTGCCTGGAAAAAGCATGATAGGAAAATACTGCCACGCGCCTGGCATAGATGGGGATATAATCATATTACCTTCTGATTTCCCCGACCCAAAGATAGGGACGGGCCTTGTTACTAGTGTACCTTCTGATGCACCTTACGATTACATCGCCTTGAAGGACCTACAGGGAAATCCAGGAGAGTGCAGAAAGTATGGGATTGACCCAGAGAAGGTTAAGGCGATAAAGCTGATACCAATAATCAAGTCCAAGGGCTATGGAGAATTCCCCGCAGAGGAAATTGTTGAGAGGATGGGTATAAAGAGCCAGCGCGAGACTGAGAAATTAGAGGAGGCTACCAAGGAGATATACAAATTGGGCTACCACACAGGGGTAATGCGCGAGAACTGTGGGCCTTACGCAGGTATGCGAGTTGAAGAAGCCAAGGATGCTATGAAGGAGGACCTAATCAAGAAAGGTCTTGCCGACGTGTTCTATGCTTTCTCTGAGCCCGTGGTGTGCAGGTGTGGGAGAGATGTCGTCATAAGGAAGATAACTGACCAGTGGTTCATAAAATACAGTGATGAGTCTTTAACGGAGAAGTCAAAGCTGCATGCTGAAGGCATGAACATCTTCCCGGAGGATTACAAGAGGGAGATACCTGCGGTTCTGGATTGGTTCCAGGATAGGCCTTGTGTCAGACAGGGCTCTTGGCTCGGGACAAAGTTCCCATTCGATGAGAAATGGATTATAGAACCTATTTCAGACTCGACACTTTATCCAGCTTATTATGTTGTTTCTATCTATGAGAACAATGGAGTAATCAAGCCAGAGGAGATGACCGAGGAATTCTTCGATTATGTTTTCTTGGGGAAAGGGGAACCAAAGAAACCAATCTGGAAGAGGATAAGGGAGGATTTTGAATACTGGTACCCTCTTGATGTAAATTTGGGCGGCAAGGAGCACAAAACCGTTCACTTCCCTGCTTTCCTTATGAACCATGTTGCTATCCTACCTGGAACCTACTGGCCGAGGGGAATATTCGTGAACTGGTGGGTTTTGGGAAAGGCCGGTTCTAAAATAAGTAAGAGCAAGGGCGGGGCCGAGGCAATACCCGATATACTTGAAACTTACTCAGCTGACTCTATCAGGCTTTACTATTCTCATGTGGCTTCTCCGTTCCAGGACATCTATTGGGATGCTGACACAGCCTTCAAGTACAAGAATGCTCTGGAACGTGCCTATGTAATATGTGAAACCCTCTCTGGACTGAAAGGCGGGAAATCAAGAATAGATAGCTGGCTGGAATACAATTTCAATGAAAGCCTGAGGGAAGCAACTGACGCTATGGAGAACTATGACCTGAGAGTCGCCTCCGATGTAATTTTTTATGCCATACCGCGTATCCTCAACTGGTACCAGAGGAGAGGGGGAGAAAACACTAAGATGCTATCTTGGGTGTTGAGGGATTGGGTCAGATTGATGACTCCCTTCACCCCTCACCTTGCTGAGGAGATATGGCACTCGGTGCTTGGTGAGAAGAACCTAGTTTCGGTTGAGTCCTGGCCAAAAGCACGCGAGGTAGAAGCTGATGAGAGAGTGAATGAAGAAGAGGAGCTGCTTAGGGATATCCTAAGCGATACGCGTGATATATTCAAGCTGGTTGGTGGGAAGCCTTCAAAAGTTTTCATCTACACACCAGCTAAATGGAAGTGGCAGGTTATTGGGAAGGTTAGGGGTAAAGAACGCGACTTCAAAGCATGCATACAGGCGGTAGCGGCTGACCAGGAGCTAAAGAAGGATGGGCCACGATTCATTAAGGCGATATTCAAGAAACTTCCTGGCTATTCGAGCAAACCCCAGATAGATGAGTATGATGGCCTAAAGAGCGCTGAGCTATTCCTCTCCGAGGAGCTTGGAGTTCCTGTAAAGGTTTTCAGAGAGGAGGACCCCAAGAAATACGACCCTACTGGGAAAGCATCTAAAGCGCTACCACTTTACCCTGCAATATATGTAGAATAAGATTGCCTAGAGTATACTAGCTATCAGCGCGTTCGCTTTCTTTTTGGTTTAGCTATCTTAGCAAGGCGCTTTGCTAGGAGTTTTGTTTCACCGCTATATAATATATCTGAGGCACGGGTGGTTAGGTCCCTTAGCTCTTTTGTCCTTCCTGTTCTACCACCGCGGAATATCTCATGGACTACTCTATCTAGTTCTCTCATTTCTGTGGTGCTTTTTGGCAACTTAAGTCCGGTTTTCTCCTCGATTTCTCTTGCCTGTCCACCAGCTATCTTCTTGCCAAGGACATCTGTTAGCCCTCTTTTATACAGCCTTCTCACAGCGCTGAACATCTGTGGCCGTGTGCTTTTGGTTGCTATATATGTTGGTTCTTTGTGGCTGTCCAGCCTGGAGTTCATATTGTTTATCGCGTTTCTCATAGCCTCTATATCAATCATTTCAGATGGCGTTAGCAGTTTGTCCCTGTGCTTCTCAAGTATCTTCCTGGCTTCATTGATGTCTTTCCCATCAAGGTTTTGGAGGTACCCACTGTGGGAGGTTATCTTTCTCAGTTTTTTCATTTCGGTCTCTGATAAAACTATACCTTCTGTTTTCCTTGGTTTTCTGCGTGGTTTCCCTTGTGCTTTCTTCTTGCTTGGTTTCTTTCTGCTCGGCTTCTTAGTGCTTTTGGTTTTCTTCTTTTTAGGTTTTGAAACCTTAGGGGTTGGTTCAGGGGTGGCTAGTTGTTCCTTCTCTTTGAGTTTTTCTTCCAACTCTCTTATCTTATTAGTGAGGCTTTCTCTCTCCCTTTCGTGCTCTTCCATAAGTTCAGTCAGGCGTCTTTCTGCAAGTTTCATGATGGTTTCATTTTTAAGTTTGTCATGTCCCCTGTCAAGCATCCATCCCCATGCAAACTGGCCTATTTTCTTCTCTTTTCCGGTTTGCAGCTGGTAGGCACGCTGGTCTTCTTCAGTCCTTATCCTGCTGAAAATGGGCCTATGGCTCCTGAAATAAGTTATGCCCTCTTCCGTTATCACTTCGCGCTCGTGTGGCCGCAGCACCTTGGCCATTACCCTTCCCCAAATATCTTTTCCAGAAACACGCTTAGCTCTTTTTTCAATGATTCTTGACATCCTTCTTTCAGGACTGAAAAATGAATATTTCTTTTTAATGATTTTACTATGCTCTCTAGCCTTGCCGGCATCATATAATTCTATCTCCCCAGACCTTGCCATCTTCTAGGACCTCCTCCTGGTAGTTAAGAGCTCTCTTGGTATCGGCTCTACCATATACTCGCTTAATTTTTTCAACTTGGCAAAGCTTTGAATCTCTCTTGGTATGTCCGCCTCTGGGAACTTAGTATAGAGTTGTTTCATAAACTCAGCGGATATGAACCCTTTTGATATCCATTCTTCCTTGATGGTTTTTTGTATTGGAGTTTCAATTGGTGTTACAACTTTAAGTGATGGGCTCACAGGCTTGTCAGACGCGCTCTCAATCTTTTTCAGGGCTTTGTCTATCGTGTAATTGAATACAACTGTAGAATACTCATTGCTTATTGAAATTCCCCAGAGTTTTGAAATCTCGGGTGCCAGCCTTTCCTTTACGTTCTTTGGTAGCTCTTCAAATTTTTCTCTAATACTTATGAATTCTGGTTCATTGAATTCTTCCGGGTGCAATCCCTTAAGCTTCTTGAGAGCCATATAATACTCTGCTGTGGATTTCCCACTTTCTAACTTTTTCGCGTATTCCAGATACTCAGAACGATTCTTTATGTTTTTTATAACATCACTAACGCTAACTCCTCTTCTTACTATTGGCGGGATGAACCGAAAATCTTCTTTTGTTATGGCTTCCTGTGGTTTCAATGATTTGTAGCTTCTGATGGCCCTAGCTGCCATCAACCTATTGTCTAATTCGCTAATTTTCTCATCAAGCTCAACAAGCTTTGCATGGAGGTTATCCTTTTTCATTTAAATCCCTTAACTCGGTATGCATTATTAAATATACACGTTCTCATTTAAATATCTTTGCAATAATATTACATATGTATTCTTCCATTCTCCTATGCCATACTAAATCAGTCTGCCCGTCTGTCATCACAGCGTTAGCTCAGAACTCATAGGGCTCATCATCTGATGTTGATTGTCCCATAATTGGAATAAAAGGCTTCTGGTGATGTATCAGTTATTGACAATCAATCCTTCCTATGCTGTGTCTTCATCCCTCTGGTCCTGAAGAATCCTTTGTCATAAACTTTGCCATACTTTTCGTAAATTTGTTTTCCGCCATCTCTAAGCCAACCACCACTAATCGGTAGCCCGTGTTTCTTGGCAGCATACCTAAGAAGTTTGGCTGCGAGGAACAGTGGCTTCTCCCTTTTCTTCTTGTATACACCTTCTTCAGTAACATGACCACTGATAATTTTTGTATCTCTGAATTTTGGCCTGACGAATATTTCATGAACGAATAGTGTTTTACCTGCATTGCGGTTGATATCTTTTTTAGCGATGGGCTTGACTGTTATGAACCCTGAATACTCTCCCTTTGTTCTTTGCAGATAAGTAAAAATTTCGCCTTTGGTTTGAGATTCAGTTTTATTCTTAAGCCAGCCTTCCACTGCTTTTCTTGTAGTTGCATATCCTTTGTTTTCAACCCATTCCCGGCGCATCTTCTTTAGGGTTTCAATGTGTTCTGCATCTTCAGGATCGAACAAGATATGCTCTACTTTACCTTTTCCACCCATCTATATGCTTTATGAAGCAATGATATAAAATTGGTTACTCTGTTTTTCCAAAATCTGTTTTCATCAGCTCATTTTTTGGTTTTCCCATTGCAATCATCCCAGCCAACACTGCAATCAACCCACCTTCTATCACACTAGCTACTAGTACGCCAAGTGCAAGACCAACTAGCCATCCAAGGAAACCTAGGATACCTGCATCCAATCCGAAGGAGTTAACAACAGCGCTAAAAGCTTTCCCTAAAGCCCTTCCTAGTTTATCAATTGAAAATCCACTGTATTGGAAAAACGTGTGGATGGCATTTATGAAGACAAAAATTATACTAAGCGCCTTACTAATCAAACCAATTATGAGTCCGAACAGAGAACCTGCAAAAAATGCTTGCTTGAGCGTTTCTCCATAATTTTTTACTGTGGTCCATCCTATCCAAAGCGTCAGCACCATGCACATGCTAGTGTAAAACCCAAGAGCTGAGCTACCTAACCAATCTCCTTGGAATATCGAGACACCTTCTCTCCACCCGCTGACTGGGACCACCAAGTTAACTACTCCCATAAAGATTGCAAAAGTTGCCCAAACAACAACTAAGAGCAAGGGAAGTTTCATTCTTCCGAATAGCTTGCCTATGTTTCCAGAGGATTTCTTAGGTTGAGTAGGGACATTGGGAGCAGTCTCTGTAACCATGACCTGAGGTTTTTTTATTTCAGTTTCTCCAACCATTACATTCACCAACTAACTAAAAACCAAGCTAATTTTTAAATTTTTTGGGTCATAGCCAAGGCAACTGTGAGATTCTTAACGTTATCTTTTTAAATTCAAAATACGTTTAGGTGATTATGATAACCCGAAATCTATGTGTTTTGCTGTTTTTCACCACTCTTTTGCTCTTTGTAGGATGTCTTGAGCCTCAGGAAACTGATAAAAATGTTCAGTTTTTAGTTTATGATACAACTCCAAGCAACGTTCTTGAGGGAGCTTCAATAACCATTTCAAATAGTTCTGGTGTATTTACCTCTCTCACAACAGATACATCTGGGGTTGTTTTTCTCCGACTTCCTCCAGGTGAGTACAGAGCCGAAGTTTCAAAGGAAGGATATCAAGGAAGACAGTTTAAATTCACAGTTTCTGGAAATACTTTCGTTACCTTGGATGCACCATTAGAAAGGATGAAACCATGTGTTGAAAACTGGTCCTGCTCAGAGTGGAGTTTATGTATCAATGGGACTCAAACTAGGAGTTGTATAGACAGTAATCACTGCAATACAACTGAGAATAAGACTATTGAAGAGCAATCATGCACTCCACCTGAGTGCCAGATAAATTCTGACTGCAATGACAGTAATCCATGCACTACTGACTCTTGTGTAGATGGAACTTGCAAGCATGAAACGATAACCAAGTGTAAGTCCGGAGACAAATGCTGTCCAAGTGGGTGCACTCATGATAAAGACAGTGATTGCCTACAATTAGTTCGATGCAACTCTACGTCTGACTGTGACGATGGAGATTCGTGTACACTTGACATTTGCTCAGGGAATCCAAGAGCATGTTCACATGTGAAGGTAACTGCCTGTTCTGACAATGATGGTTGTTGTCCAGCGGGGTGTACTTACAAGGCCGATGATGATTGTGAACCAGTGGACGAATGTCAAACAGATGCTGACTGTGATGATAGCATACCCTGTACAAAGGATACTTGTTCAGGCGCTCCAAAAACATGTTCTCATGCCATGGTTACTCAATGCGTAGACAATGACAGTTGCTGCCCTGAGGGTTGTAGTTATCTCAACGACACAGATTGTCCTGAAACAGATGAGTGCTCAACGGATTCTGACTGTGATGATGGTGTGAACTGTACTCTAGATACATGTTCTGGAACTCCAAAGGCATGCCACCACACTCACATCACTACTTGTCAGTCTGGCGATGGCTGCTGCCCAGAAGGGTGCAACTATCTCAACGATACGGACTGTCCAAATCTTGACCAGTGCTTAACCAATGCTGATTGCGATGACAACAACGTTTGCACTATGGATGTATGTAATGGAACTCCAAAGATGTGTTACAACCTTCCTATTACTGAATGTCGGGATAATGATGGCTGTTGTCCATCTGGGTGTTCGTATGTGACCGATAACGATTGTAGTCAACAGGAGGTCACGGAGACGCTTTATGTGGGAGACTTTGCTGTTGTTGGAGGCCTACCCATTTACCTACAATCAGTAACAAGATCATATATGCCCGGTGTGATTGGTAGTGCAACCATGCTGGTTGGTGGGAAGAAACTTTCACTTAATGATGGTGATGCATTCCCTGGGGATGAGAACTGGAAAGTTAAAGTGACTACCGGTGCAACAGGCCAATGCCCGTCAGGTATGACCTGCAGCAATGGCTACATAGACTACATAACTCTGTACTATGATAAAACCCTCCAGCCATCGGATAAGGTAACAAAGATTGTTGGTCCAAATCCAAATCATTATTTCGAGTTGTCCTATGATGGTGATGAAGTTTCAAGAGGTGTATGGGACTCTGAAAGTGTGAGTTTGAAAGCAATGAACTATGGGTGCTTAGACAAACTTACATACACAGATGGAACGTATGAAAAGGCTTATGCGGTCGACATGAACTCCAATGATGGTCTTACCACAGCATTCCTTGCTGATGGAAACGGCGGTGTTAGTGATGGTTCTAACCCACTAGATTTGCAAGAAGGAGATATCTTCTTCGTGGAGAACACGCCTGTTTATATAAACTCAATAGCTATGTCTACTTCCCCATACAACTCCAAGGTAACCTTTACGGTCGGCTACGGAGCAACTGACGGCAAGACCTCTACCAAAGATGTTACTGGCGATGGGTGTACAACTTCTGGTGGATGGGTATACTGTACCCCAACAATACTGGCGACGACCGTTGGCTTGAACTGGACCTTTAACATTTCGCAGTACTCTGAACCCATCCTCCATGTCCTAAGCGGAGCAGACAACGTACTCAACACAAAGTATGGTTCTTTGACTTGGCAGTCCGATAATCATGTCTTGTTTTCCAGCATGACTTTTAAGGATTCTTATAACCAAGAGTTCCTCGTTAAGCGACCGAGCTGTATGAGTACAGGATTGAAAGTTACAGATACGAGCGAAACTATGATATATGTTGACCAATCTGGCACACATCCAGAATATGAATACAATAAATTCCATGAAACAGCTGGGGCTTGGATCGAGTCTGTAGATGATGACACGATAAAATTCGTTAATCCAGAACATGCTCCAAGGACCGAGAGAGTTACGCTGTGTAAATTGGAGAGTGGCTCCTCTGGTTGCGAAATTAAAGATTTAGATTGGAATTATGGCATTACTCCCTCAAACAAGTTAGTCATTGACCACGATCAGGGTTTAGTTTTATCATCTTTCCCGTACAACGGTTCTGATTATGACTACAGCGAAACAGTCGTTGCGGGCGATTCAACGATTCCCCTCTACTATGAGGAAGGAACCGATTTCCATGGTGTTTACTTCTCTGATCTCAAACCACAGAAGTATTATTATCGATTAGATTTCCTGGATAACTTCCCCATTGGTTTGGAGGCACATTCGCCAGAATTAAAATTTTTAGGTAGTGATTATACACTAACCAAAGTTGGTTCGACGGAGGTTGATCTAGTGGATGGTGCTAACTTGCTTTTGGGTGTTGGCTCTTGTCAGGATGTACCTTATCAAGGGCATACCTACAATCTATGTGTGATTAGTATAGGGTTTAATGATGAAACTGAAACTGGATTTGCATCTATACGAGTTATTCAATAAAAAGAAAGGAGGAGGTTAAAATTAACCTCCCTTGGCGCAACCATGTGACATTTCCGTACCGGTGTTCAAGTCGGTCATTATATAACACACTTTTTCATTGTTCTTGTCAAAGTAGTAATCCCACTTCATCTTCTGTCCGCCTTGCTCATACATCCCAACAGCATGACACATTTGTTGCCCATCATACTCTCCAAATCCTTTGATTTCGAAGGACATGCTCTCGGTTTCTCCGCCTGCTCCACCGGCATAGTTCCACTGTGCCCCTGGTGCACACCAATCACCTGTTCCGCTAGAGGTTCCACCAGTTTCCTGTTGCCCTCCAGTTCCTTCAGAAACAGTTTCTCCATTTGTACTGGTGTTCTGAGCATTCTCATTGTTGGACATTGATGGCTCTTGTGTTGTTCCTTTTGTGGATGTTCCAATGCAGCCCATCATGACTACTGCAAACAGTAGGATAGTTATTGCTAAAATTGTTTTCATAAAGAAATCACCATTTGTTCCAAATTTTGCAGTTTATTCTTAATAAACCTGCTTCGCTTACACGTAGTAAAAAGGGCCGCGGCCGGGAATTTCCTACCCAACTCACAATCGTGTGTGGGGTTAGGAGGGGCGCAGCCCCTCTTTTTGAACCCGGGCCAGGGGATTTCTGCAAGATGCAGGATTATCGTCTACCCCCCATAGATGGATTGCGTAGCAATCCTCTGGGGTTAGAAGGGGCGCAGCCCCTCTTTCCACAGTCCCCTATACTAGCCAGGCTATACAACCGCAGCCATAGGTTAATTTTTAGAACAAGGTTGTTTAAATTATTTCTTAAGTTTCTTGTAGCTGTATTCTACTTCATAGTGTTTCATCAACTTTTCAGCAATTTTTTGACCAGATTCTATCAGAGGTTGCCCGTACCTTTTGCCTATCCTTGTGCGAAATTCAACTTTACCAATAAATCTATAATGTTCTGGAGCAACTTTAAGGGCTTCCTCTTTAGATAATCCCAGTTCTACCCTTTTTCCGAACATTCTTGCTGCTTTAAAATCGTGTTCTTTAATCTTGGATTTCACAGTTGCTTTATGTTAGTGAGGTTTAAGTTTATTTACGGGTTTTCATGAAATCTTCTATTCTGCTGAATGCTTCCTCTAGAACACCCTCTGGTGGCAGTGTGACTATCCTAAAGTGGCCTCTTCCATACTCACCAAAGCCAGAACCAAAAACAGTTAGCACGTATTTCTCCTTCAACAAATCGAGAACCCATTTTTTGTCATCAATGTTTCCATCCCCTATCTTAGGGAATGCATAGAAGGCTCCTTTTGGCTTAACACAAGGGAGCCCTATCTCATTGCATCTTTCATAGCAGTAGTTTGCCCTTTTCATTATCTTCCTTTTATTTTCTTCTAGGAAATCTCTTGGGCCATTTAACACTTCAGCCATCGCAAATTGAGCAGGCGTTGGGGCACAGAGATGGTTCCTAGCCTCCGCCGCGCAGGCATTGTAGAGCTCATCGCTGTTGTAAAATATACCATACCCTATCCTCCACCCAGTGGCGAAGAAGTTCTTGGACATACCGTTCATTTGAACCACACTTGCACCAGCATCTACGGCTATCCTTGTTAGACAAGTGTATTTCTCAAACGTGAGTTCATCGTAAATCTCATCAGAAGTTATGGTTAATTCGTTGTCAACAGCCAAATCAACTATTCCTTTAAGGGTTTCCTTTGAGTATACTGCTCCAGTTGGGTTGTTGGGGTTTATCACAGATATAATTTTAGTTTTAGGTGTAATCTTCTCTTTAATATCCTCCAAGTCAGGGTTCCACCCATTTCCTTCATCACATTTGTACTCTATGGACTTCCCACCAAAATATTTTGGGAAGGATAAATAAAGTGGATATGATGGGCTTGGTACTAGGGCCTCATCTCCTTTTTCGATGAGTGCACCAAAAACATACTGGATGAGCGGGCTTACACCATCGCCAACTATAACTCTTTCTTCGTCTACATCCAAATCATTTAACCTTTTTTCTCTTTTGGCAATTTCCCGTCTTGCTTCTGGTGTGCCACCACTGTCAGCATAGTAATTTTTACCTTCTCTTATCGCCTTTATGTATGCATCTTTGGCATATCCTGGAGCATCAAAGTCATATCCTCCCGGGTCGCCTATGTTTAATTTTAGTATCTTGTGGCCCCCCTTTTCAAGCTCTCTCGCTGGGAGGACAACGTCTCTTATGGCGTATTCAAGTGTTGAAATCCTTTTGGCAATCATATGACCACCAGTTCTCCATTTTTACATTTGGCCCTTAATAACTTATTGGTTTTTATATTGGATTTTCTTAAGCCCTATTTATGTTTTGGAGATTGTCAAGTTGGATAGCAATCCTAATGCTTGGGTTGGTTGTTGGGATATTCCTAAATGAAGAGAAGAACAGGTTTGTGTTTAAGTTTTTGTTGGGTCTGGTCTTCGCAGTTATCCTAAATCTATCTCTAAAATTCATCTTCAATATACCAAGATATATTGGCTTTGGGCCCGCCTTCCCCTCATTTCATGCACAGATGGCTTTTTTTATAGCTGTTATGGCATCGCTTGAAAAACCGAGGCTTGGATGGTTCCTGCTACCTTTAGCTGGCCTCATATCTTTTTCAAGAGTGGCTCTTGGCTTTCACTTGCTCGGTGAGGTAGTTGCGGGGGCTTTCCTTGGAACTTTAGTGGCTTATTGGTTTTTTAAGGTGAAGTTATCGGCTGTTTATCGTAAGGAGTTGGCAAGGCAGTTGGTTCATCTCTCTGGTATCCTGCTGGTGCCTTTGGCGATAATCTTGCCTGAAAAAATTGCCGGGGCGCTTTGCTTTCTTGCAGCACTTTTTATAATCTTTGCTCCATGGACACCAGTAGCCAGAATAGCAAAAGCCTTCCAGCGATTCAGGGAGAGAGGGTATAGGGGTGCATTCTACTTCTTCCTTGCTTCAGGGTTTGTCTTATTTGTTTTTCCATTTGAGGCTGCAGCTGCTGGCATAATTGCTTTAAGTGTTGGAGATTCTATTGCGACGATTTATGGAAGACACATTGGGAAGATACATCTGTTCAAACATAAATCACTGGAAGGGAGCCTTGCTTGTTTTCTATTCGTTTATGCTGCAGTAGTGTTTATTTTGGGGCGTGAGCTAGCATTACCCATTGCACTTACAGGCACCTTTGTAGAACTTTTTCCATGGTTTGATGATAATCTTTTGATACCTCCTGGTGTTGCCCTTGTCACCTACCTTGTACGTTTAATTTAGCCCTGCAAAAGCTTAAATACCGCTTTTGAGTAGCATTTCATGATGTTATCCTTGGGCAACGGGGTGCAGTATAAGGATTTGCTCTTTGACCCTACCAGAAAGGCAGCTGATGGATTAGTGCTCATATCGCATGCACATTCAGACCACGCTAGGCAACATGATACGACTACAATTATGACACCAGAAACCTCAAAGATTACAGGGATAACAGGTAAGGTGTTGTCTTATGGGAAAACACACCAATTTGGGGAATTTAGGATAACGCCATACCCGGCTGGGCACATAATTGGTTCAGCACAGTATCTAGTTGAGGATGGCAAAACTATAGTTTATACTGGAGATTTCAGACTAAAGGATAGCATACTCTTTCCAGGGGCTGAACCCCTTAACTGCGATGAGCTTGTCATAGAGTCCACATTTGGCTCGCCAGAGTATACCTTTCCTGACCCATATGATGTTTACAAAGATATGTCAGGTTGGGTGTCTAAAAACCACTCTAGGGGGCGGATAGTGCTAATTGGGGCATACTCCATTGGGAAGGCTCAAGAGATAACCCGAATGCTGAACGAATATACGGCTATAACCCCTCTGGTTCACCCGAAAATAAAAGCAGTGAATGATACGAGTGTGTTATCTGGTGTCAAATTAGGGGACTACCTGTCATTGGATTCTGAGGAAGCAAGGGAGATTTCAAGAGAGCCATTTGTTGCCTTGCTACCCCACAGGATGATTTCTAGAAATACTATCGAAAGTGTCATGCTACAGACAGGGCGAGATGTGGTTGCATGTGTCGCGACTGGGTGGGCCGGGCGTTTCAGCAGGTTTAAGGCATTTCCATTAAGCGACCATGCTGACTTCAATCAGCTCGTTGACTATGTAGAACACGCAGAACCCAAGAAGGTTTATACTACCCACGGTTTCGCAAAAACACTTGCAAGCCAGCTTAGTCATAAAGGATTCAATGCAAAGCCACTTGAAAAAGCCAACAGGCAGAGTTAGGCAGCTTCCTTCAGGGGTGTAGTTTTTTATACCAGAACAAGATAACTCTTAATATTGAGGCGGTAGTTATGGCTGAACTTAAGAAACAAGCGCATTTCAAGGATATCCCCAAGATTGTTGTATTGCATGCTATTGAATCTATATCGGCAGCATTGATACAGGATGCGAAATACAATTATGGGAGAGAGTTTGGATTTGATTCCAGCCTTGAGATGAAAGAGGCACAAGGCTTGGTTGAGTCATCAGTTAAATTTTTTCCATACACCTACAATTTCAGGTGGTTGGTTGCCCCTGATGAAGGTGGTTATCTAGTTACGTTTATAGGCAAGACTCCTGGCAGCTGGTGGGAGTTTCTGTACTCAATGGACAAAAAGCTTGATAACCTCATGGAGACACAGTGGGCTGCCTTGATAAACTTTGGTATTGGCTATCTAACGGCTAAGTATTACACTAAGAGTGTTAAGTCGCCTGGCCCAACATCTCCACCAAAAGAGCACATAAAGAAGGCTAGAAACAAGCTGGTTCAGAAGATTGGTAAAGAACAAAAGAAGACACCCATCGATAAGAGATAGAAACATATTAATAGTTTTTATTAATCAATCTTCTCATGGTTTCTAAGAAGAGGATACACATTTTCAAGTTTAATCCAGATAGCAAAGAACATCTGCAAGCTTTAAGGGAACTAGTTGAGGACAGCATGATGGACAGTGTTTTTGAAGATTACTTAACCAATGGTAAATCAGATAGACTGAATGGGCATTCGTCATGGGTAACGAGTATGAAGGCTCACCTACAAAAGAAAGGCAAGGTAATAACCTATCTACAAAAGGTTGATGAAGAATACTCTGGTTTTATTACGGTTGAGCCAAAGAAGAAGGAGAAGAAGACGTTCGTTCATGACATATTTGTGCGACCAGAGTTCAGAGAAACATATGTTGAGGAATACCCAAAAGAGCTTGGCGGCCCACTCAAGAAAAGGCGTGAGCAGCCATTGATGCTTGCAGCGAAACTTTTACGGTATGTGGCAAAAACCCATGGATTCCCACTTGATGGGATATGGCTCCCGCCACACGGTGAAAGGGCTAACGAGAAGTATGGTGAAAAATATAACGCTGGCTATTTTAGATTACGGGGGATGAAAGCCAGACACAGAAAGAAAAGAGAAATCTAGTTTGAGAGGTCTATGGTGTGGCTTAGTCTCTCTCCTGTTTTTGGGTGGAACCCAAACAACACAAACTTGGCATTTTTCAAACCCTTTAAATCAACCTTGCCCTTCAGCTCTTTTAGGACTTCTTTTGGGTTTATCTTGGACGGTTCTTCAATATACCTAAGGAATAGGCTGCCATAAGCGACTCTCGGCTTTAGTGGTTTCTTTGACATAGCGGTTTCTTTTATACCCTCAAAATAAGCTATGAAATATGGGTTGTCTTTTGTTGGCTCGTGACTGTATCTATTTATAGCTATTCTCTTGTCTCCAGTGTATCCTCTTGATGGGTCATTTATGAATTTGGATAGCTCAGAGGCTCTGCGCCAGCCTGGTCTCTTTCTCTCAAGCCTCTTTAGGTTTTCGAATACTACGCGCGTTTGTCCTCTGGGCTTTCCTGGCATAGTTTAAAGTTGTGCTCAGTGATTTAAAAGCATTTGTGTTTTTAGGAGGTTTTCATCGTCTGTTTTTGGACCTTGTTATCTCGCTAATCTCGACCAGGAGCGCGCCTTTGCATGCCAACCCTTTCTTTGCTTTCAGCTTTTTGCAAAGCTGGAACCATTTTCCCTCACTGAAGTATTTGCATTTTCCTGAGAATTGGTATCCCTCATAGTTCTTATCCCATGCAACTAAGGCCACATTGCTGTTGTCTTGGATATTCTCCAAGGTTGTTTTCATGTAGGTGTCACACAAAAGTATCTTGTTTTTGCCTATTACTTTGTAGCAGGTAATTGCGATAACATGGGGCTTGCCTTTTTTCGTAGTAGCAAGAGCAATGGGTTTACCCTCTATGAGTTCTTTAATGTGAGGGCTAATTTCTTTCATGACTACCATAACTAAAGGCACATATATAAATCTTCTCGAGGCTGGTATGGTTAGTTCTATGCGTGCGGAGATGAGCTGGTGAGCTGCATTCGAAATGCTTAATTAGTTTCCTTTCTAAAAGTCAACATATGCTTGGAGAGGATTTTATTGATGTCGGGAAGAGAGTTAAGGAGGAAGGGCTCTCTAGGCTTAAAAAAATCCATAGTTATTATTTCCAATGCCTCAAGTTGGTTGATACAATTGAGGACCAGAAGTATAAAGCAGAGCAGCTGAAGGGGAGAGATTTAGTCATTAGGAATAAGCATGCTAAGAGGACAGCAAAAACCATAAAGAGGATAAACCAATTGTTTGGCGTGATAAATCAGTCATTCCTGAGGGGTGAGCTAAAAGATTTTGAGGGGAAAGCATTTGCTGTTGCAATCCAACAGTCACTGAAGGAAGGGGTTTCATCAATTTCTAGGCCAACCTGTGCTACGTGCCACATACAAAGGCTTGAGCCCATGGCTGGAACCACGAGTGAAGCGAGGAAAGCCTTAAGCCAGCTGGATAAATTGGTTCTTTTGTATGAAGACTACGAGAAGAAAAGGCAGGCTCTGGATAAGAGGATAAAGGGGCTTAAGGGAGATATACATAACATTGAGAATAAAATGAGGGAACTACAGAAAGTTAGCGAAACTCTAAAGGAAATAAAAGACAGTGATAAGCTGATTAAAGACTACGAGCAGTTGGGGCAGCTCTTGGAGAACTATGAGTCTATCAGAAGGAAGCGTTTGTCACTCCTTGCAACCAAACCTGTGCCGGATTTGGTGAAAGCATTTTATAGCGATAAAAAATCTGGTGAGATTGGTTTTCCTATACCAAATGACGAGAAAGCTTTAAAGGAACTTTCTGCTGTTGCCAGTCACGACTGCCCCAACTTTTCTGCAGGACAGCTACTTGAGTGTCTAACTTACAATGATAAAAAGCTATCTCATATGACCCCAGAACCAACAAAACTAAAGCAACTAGTCTTGGATAACCATAACTGGCTTTCAAGCGTAGATGGGCTACCCAATTCTGACTTCCTAAAGTTAACTATGGAGAGCTCAAAGGCAGATGTGGAAAAGGCCGGAGAGTTTCTGAGGGTTGACAAGGAGCTAATCGATGAAATAAAGAATCTGGTAGAAACTGTTGATGCTAAAGAAGCTGTAAGGGCTAAAAGTTTAATCTTAAAATCAAAGCAGGAGTCTATGAGCCAGCTTAGGGAAAAATGGGAGAGCGCCAGCAAGGAGTTAGCTAATCTACTGAAGATAAAACAAAACTATTTCTAACCTCAAAGTTCTTTGACCACGAATTTTTTACCTTGCATTCCTTGTTTTGGGAACCCTAGGCAGATGGTCAGGTCCGCGTCAACCTCCAATTCTGTGCCAATACCCGTTGGCACATCGACACTTACGATGAATACGCCTGCTTTCTTCCTGGCGTTTATTTCATTGACCAAACCCCTTATTGGTTCTCGCAGTTCCCCTTTGATGCCTATCCCAAGCAGGCAGTCGACTATGCAGTCAAAGCCATCTATAGAATCCACAAACCTATCTGGAGATAGCTTTTCTCTATTAATCTCGGCCTCTGTGGTTTTGGTTTCAAAAGGAGCATACACTTTCGAATCTGGCAGGTGTCGTGCAGCCGTGAAGCAATCACCCCCATTGTTGCCTGAGCCGCATATAAACACAATATTACTGCATACACCTTGTTTCATAAGCTTCTTTAGTTCCTCTGCCACAGCCTTCCCTGCGTGTTCCATAAGCTGTAGGTGGTCCTTGCCTTTCTCCCAGGCGCGCATCTCTTCAACTGTAACGAATTTCATTTTTCTCCCTTCTGTAACATTCTAACCAATTCACTGAATTTTAGCATTCTGTGTTTTGGAAGTTCCTCCTCAAACTTACCTAAGTCCGCTTCTATGCTATTTGGTGATAGAAAGTGAATCATACCTACTTTATAGTCAATCTTACCAGCCCGCATTCCATCTACCATAAGTTTTGCAGTTGGCTCCTCGGGCATGTGATTTATTGATTTATCTAATTTAAAACTTTTGCACAGATAATACAAGTTGTAATGGTGTACCTACCATCCCTGTTTCATCTGCAGGATTTATTAATGATAGCTGTGTAACTAACACTTAGTGGTCAGGGATTAAAGGAGTTATAAAAATGGCTGATATAGATTTAGAGGCTGCGAAGGAGAGGATTAGGAAAGCAGCACGTGGTGAGCGTAGTGAAACCACTGTTAAGCTATGGTTCGATATCCTGCCCAAAGATGTTCAGGAAAAACTTAGGAAGGATGATGAAATAAGGGATCTCCTACCGAAGTTATTTGAGGCCAAGCCAAAGGCGAGGCGCAGGTCTCCAAAAATCAAATTAGAGCCTGGCGAATTCTCATCGTTTATAGGTAAACATGCTGATGATATAGTGCAATCCTATGATGCTCTGGTTGAAAAGATAAAAGAGCGTGGTAGGGGCTACAAGTATCGGAAGCCAACATGGTCGGAGTTTATGGAAGAAATGGCCAATAGGGGTGTTCCTAAGGATGTACTTAGTCGTATGCAGAAGAGTTTCGGAAATCAGGAGAGGTATACCGGTAGGAAACTAAAGTTCATGTTCCAAAAATCCGCGGAAATCAGTGATGCTATACTGGAAGTAGCCTATAAACATGAGGCTAAGGACTTTAGGGTGGAAAGAATGTCATTGAGAGAACTATCAAGGCACCCCCGCATAAAAACAGATATCACTACGCTAAAAAGGAATCTAAGAAAGATGAAAGAGGTTCCCGTTGTAAAGAAGTTTATACAACACCATAAATACAGAGTGTAATTGTTCTGCTTATCTTCTAACTCTCTTCCTGTGCCCTAGACATTTCTGTCATCAATACCCAACGTTCTTGATAGTTTTGAGAACTTCTTCTCAACGTGTTTTTATCTATTCTTTGTATCTATATACGTGCTCTCTTGCTAATTCCTGGGATTCACAGGTTAGTATTACTGAGGCAGACATTTTAAGTTGGTAAATGAAAAATCTAAGAGGCTATCCCTTCAGATGCAAGGTAAAAGACTATTTGTTCATAAATTATTAAGGCAGGCTTGAAAAGTTACCAATCCCTGTCTTATCCATCCCTTTCACAAGTTCAACTAGACTCTTAATATCCCTTTCAACCTCTTCTGGTTTTGGTTTGCCGGCACTGATTACCGTGTATTTTCCTATACCTCTATCCGTAAGCTTTAGCTTAAAGCTTCGATTCACTAATGGTAAAATTGTCCTTCTTGTTCTTGAATCTAAGTAGCCTTTACATTTCACTTCATCGTTTGTTAAGACTAAAACTCTTGAATCAAACTTTGCATCCCCCGTTTTAGCTTCATTAAATCCAGAAGGTTTCTTGATAAATGACTCTATTAATGGTTTTGGTTTCATGTGTATTAAGAAATCACCATCTGGTTCTTCGTCCTCCTCATACTTTGTTACAAGTATAGATGTTTCATATATATCCATAAGCTCCCCATAAGATATCCTACAGGGAAGCCTGCACAGTATATTATAGTTATCTATCCTTCCAGTTAGGATGTTAACACTTTCATCTTTGCCTTTAATCCTATCCCTCAAGCTTGATTTCTTTTTGTACACATATACTGTTCCACCAAAGTCTCTTGCAATCCTAATCAATCTTTTTATGACCCTCCAATCATTTTCAATGCCTACGGTAAGAGTCCATGGGAAAACGATAATGAGTATTGATAAGAGTAACAACCAAAAAACAATCTGTAGGCCTTCATTGCTCAAAAGTTTTGAACCATGAGCTATACTGTTGTAAACTACTAGAGACCCGAAGGAAACCAAAAAAATGAAAATCAGCGTAAGCTTTATTCTTGATTTCATTTTTTCTTTCTTTGAAACAGTTCTAAATACGTAGTCGCCTCTAAGGTCATATAATTTTGAGTCATCTGGAATCTCTATATAAACATTCCCAGCTAATACTCTCTTCATGGAATAATAGGAAACGTCCATACTTTAAATTATTTAGTCCTCTTTCCAACATTTTTAATGGTTTCGAAAGCCCTGTTTGCGAATTCATCGCTTACCTGAATCCAGTGTGTTAGCCACTCACCAACACTCATAGCTGGCTGGACTACAGTTTTAACAGCTTTGCTACTGTTTATGCCTTTAATAGTTTTGGCTGTTTTTGATATCTCTCCACCACGCGAGGCAACCCTCCCTGTAGCAGACAATCCTCTTGCTGATACTCCCTGACCTTTAACCAAAGCGCCTTGTGTTTTTGCTAGAGCACTTTCAGTCCTAACAGCAAGGCCTTCAACTCTGGTTACCATACCCTGAAGTCTTGCCAGCCTTGTTATAACAGCAAGGCCACCAAGGATAGGAAGTAGTTCAGTCACAAGTATAAACCCATCTATGCCGTCAGCCGTGTTTTCGTTTCCATGGTAAAATTCAACCGAGCGCCAGAGCAGGTATGCAATACCTGACGCGCTGAGTAAGATTGTGCCTACCATTATTACTTGCTCATCTTCCAGAAAACTTGCCCAGACTAAAACAAAGGCGCCAGAAACAGCTAAAGTAGTCATAGCCTTGTATGGCTCATAAAGTGATTCTTTCAAGAAATTTCCCATGCGGTGCAGTTTAAAGACAACTCGTAATGCACCAAGAACAAGCATTAAAATCCTGCTGATAGTCCTCAAGGGGTGTCTTATCACCCAGAAGATACCCTTAACTAGCTCAATGAGGGACTTCCCCCATCCTTTAAAGACGCGAACCACGCCACGCGCGAATCGCCCCAAAACTTTTTGCATTCAATATTATTGCATAGTTTGCCTATAAAAAGATTATCTCCGTTGAGAGGAATCATCGAAGTAGGCTTATAAGGACCATGAGAAACTGCAACATTGACGGAAGATTTATATTGTTACATAAAATAGGACTTGATCTAAGTTGAGGGCGTAGATCTTCACGTGCGTGAGTAGGTTCCTTCTCTATTAAATTCAACTTCGAATAAAATTAGGGTATATGTCTTCCAGTATCCGTTCTGAAAAACGAAGAAGATTTGAATTTGCCAGTTTCCTGTTCTTCTTTCTCTCTAGTGCTTTATTGGCGATGCCAGTATACCCTATATCCCACGAGCTCGGTCACTACATAATTGCTTGCTCGTTCGATTGTTCCAAGGTTGAAAAGTTGAACATACTTTTAACATGGAATTCGCTCTTTACACCAAGAGGCAATATGTATGTTAAATTCAGGGAGGATTATCCTTTTGGGTATCCCACATGGCAATCGATTTTAATAGCAATAGGGGGATTCTTAGCAGAAGCAACGGTGATACTCTTAGGTTCGCTTGCTTTTCTGCTCATTCGAAATTTCAGACTCCGTCAGTTTTTATTTGGCTTCATCTTCTGGGGAATGCTTGAGACCACCTTGGTTTCTCCTTTGACACTCCCAAGTGCATTAGTGGATTTTGCTGTGGTGCTTAAGACAGATTTTGGTCTTAGTGGGATTACCCTCTCTGGAGCATTATTACTTATCTTCACGGCTATACTAGTTCTCTGGCTTATACTTGCAGTTAGGTTGATAGAGAAAACTAAGCTTGAGCCATTAGCGACTTTGCTGTCAAAAATAAAGAAGAAAGCACGTTGGTAGTACTGTGTCAAATCTATCCTGCAGTACCATTTGAGACTTTCTAGTTTCCTTTCATTTCCCACAGCTTCGTGCAGATGTCTTGAACCTTGACGCGCACTTGTTCAGTGGAGTCGCGCATGCGGATTGTTACCGTGTTATCCTTTAAAGTGTCAAAGTCGATGGTTATGCCAAATGGAACCCCTATCTCGTCAGCTCGCGCGTATCTCCTGCCAATGCTACCCGTGCCATCGTAAAACACTCTGAACCCAACACTACCGAGCATATTGTAAACTTCCCTGGCCTTTTCTGGCAATCCGCCCTTATTGACTAGTGGATAGACGCTAACGTCATATGGCGCTACAACACTTGGTAGCTTAAGGTAATTATATTTGTGCTTCTCATCTGGCTCTGCGAGGGAGTTGTCTAAAATCAAGAAAACATTTCTGTCGACACCAAAAGAAAGTTCCAACACGTGTGGCAGGCACTTTTGGCCATCTCCATAACTAACTTCCATAGTTTCGCCAGTGATCTCCTGATGGCCTTTTAAATCGTGGTCAGTCCTATAATGGAACCCAGCAACCTCAACCCACTTGTCTAGTGACGGCGAGTAGCACTCAAGGTCGATGTGATACTTGTTGTAAAATGCTTTCTCTTTCTCACTGAGCTGGTGAAGTCTGAAGTTGTCCTTATTGAAACCCATGGACTCCATAAACTGGCACATTTTGGCTAGATGGAACACAAAGAAAGGTTCCATCCCAAGCTTCTTGGTAGCTTCCTTTCCAGTTATCATTATAGGATTCTTTGTCCCTTCCAGTAAGATGTTCATCTCCTGTTTCTCCACATGGTCAAAAGGAACTTCTGGTAACTTGTCAGGGTCGAAGAAGATTTGTAGTTCAGCCTGGGTGAATTCCCTGGCGCGCAACACCCCCTGCCTTGGACTTATCTCATTCCTGTAAGCCCTGCCAACCACGGCAAGGCCTAGGGGCAGCCTCTGGCGGTTCACCCTGAACTCGCGCTTGAATGCGGCATATGCTCCCTGGGCAGTTTCAGGTCTAAGATATGCAGTAACTATGTCATCTCCAGTTCCAACCTGAACTGGGAACATCAGCGTAAAAGTTTTTATCTCCTTGAACTCTCCCCCACATTTTGGGCAACGGATGTTGTGCTTTTTTATGAGCTTGCTAAGTTCTTCGGCAGTGACGCCTTCAAAGGTTTCGTGAAGCACATCCTCAACTATATGGTCGGCCCGCACGCGCTCACCGCATTTAGAACACTCAGCCACCGGGTCGAAGAAATGTTCTAAATGACCACTGCCCTTAAAAACCTTTTCAGGCATTATGGTGGTTGGTTCTATCTCATGGAAATTGTCGTTTAGAGCAAGGAAAAAAGTTCTCCAGTAGTTCTCCCATCTATGCTTTATCTCACTCCCAATACTGCCGTAATCATAAAATCCGGATATGTTGCCATGGAATTCACTATTTGGGTAAATTACTCCTCTTTGTAGCAGGATTTTGTTCAGAAGCTCAATGCGATTTATGTCCTTGTTGGGCATGAAAACCCCCTGCTTAGAATAAGGAAGGAGAATTATTTAAGGATGGTGGTGGAGTTAGAAGTGTTGGATAATCATTTTATCAATACTATACTTAGATGGGATATCCTAATTCATATAGAAGTCGCGAATATAGATGAGCACATCTAATCCTATTTAATTCGTCGTTCAGATTTGGTGCTCCTATTCTTCAGGATAATAATAATTATTACTATAATCAATACTAGGAATGCAAGTGAGAACAAGATACCAATCACTAGGACATATACCCAAATACCCGAGAGCCAGTCGTTGTTGGTTGTTACATCATTTGGCATTGGTTTTTCAGGATACCAGCCACTGTTTGAGTAATCCTCCTCAGACCAACTACTGCTGGAATATGTGTCATACGAATCATTAACAATACTGTACTCAACTCTATCTATGTACAAGGGTTTTCCCATAGAATGTATTCCCTTGCAAGATCCTTGTGCGTTTGAGAAGGTATCCCAATGGTCTGTCCCACCTCCAAGCCAAAATCGAAATCCACCATAGTAATCAGTAAAATCAGATTCTAAACTTACATTTTCTACTTCTCCATCAATACTTATACATCCCACACCCTTACTAATCCATACCCTAATATCATAAGTTCTCCCTGTTTCAATCTCTTCATAAGCGGTATACCTTGTCTTATATCGATTTCCAGCTCCATCATAGAAACCAGCCCTGATGCCATTTTCACTTACGCTGTCTGTGTCCCAGCTATATTGCATGAACACTTCTTTTCCATTTCTTCCTAGCAAACCAAATTTGGCTGATGTAGCATATACTTCTGGGGTAGAGTTATCCACTTTGAAGGAGAAAGAAAATGAGGGTTCGTTTGTTTGAATCATATTTACTGGTGGCACATATGCTTGAATGTTATATGGGGCCCTTGTACACTTCCAGTTCCAGTTATACTGTTTATATCCTACCTTAACCCAATTATATTCGGATGTATTGCCTTTTAGGACTGCAGCATAGCTAGTTGCTACCAGAAATATTGCAAGGAGAAAGGCAAGCTTTTTCACCAGTTAAAAAATAACAATACAATATTTAAACTTTCCCCTTTTATCCTTTGATGGATGATAGTTCTAACTACAAATAAGTGGAAACAGTTAAAAAGCTTGCTCTACATAACCCCTGCACTATAAAGGGGATAAAAATGCGAGTTAGTGTTGTTGCTATTCTTATGATTTTTTTTGCTGTCATTATGGCAGGTTGTGTTAACGACAATGGAGGAAGTACTGTAGGAAATAATGTTTCATGCGACCCTCCATTGAGAGTAATTGGCGGCCATTGCTGCCTTGACCAGGATAACGATGGTGTGTGTGATACCAATATTTCCAATCCTGTAAGCACACCTGTTGCCAATGAGAGTCCTATCAGCAATGGAAGCGCCCCTAATGTAACCCAACCAGTTGAAAACCATACAGGAAACCAGACAATTAATGGAACAGGCCCTGGGAACAATACACACCAGCCAAATGGGACAGTTCCATCTGTTGCAAATAACACTGGGAATGAATCGAATGCGAGTATCAATGGAACTATAGGGAATACAACAAATGGAACGAGTGCACAAGAAACGCCAGCATTCAGCGTTCGATGCCATCTACCTTATATAACTGATAATGATGGCTGCTGCCTGGATGCAAATGAGGATGGAGCCTGTGACGAGATAGAAGATGCTGCACCATGTGGAGATGGTGTCTGCACTGAAGATGAGATGGATAGTTGCTGTACTGATTGTGGTTGCCCTGAAAACCAAACATGTATAGATGATGAGTGCATATCCACCATTAATATATCAGTAACTGCCATCAATCTCTTCAAGACTCCAAAAATACCACCTAGTTTTTGTGGAGATGGCATCTGTGGCAGTGGGGAGACGACAGATAATTGCTGCACTGACTGTGGGTGCCCAACAGGTATGTTCTGCAGCAGTGATGGTTGTAAAGTTTTCACCATCCCCAACCAAATACACGGATTCATCCCCTTAGGCCCGACAAACACGACAAACGACACGGGAACTCCATGGATTGTTGTTACGATTGATGAAATACAGATGCACACATCTGGTGATGGCAGTGGTCCAGGGGAGTTGATGTTCTACAGCCAGACGAAGAGTGGTAATGTTACCCAACTAGTGAAATGGCCAGTTGGTGGTTATAAAGCCATCTGGAAGGACAGTGTTCTCCTTGCCGGGAAGAGAGAAGCAGTTCCTCTTTTTGCACTTCCGGAGGCAAGCATGGGTGATTCACTTGATATACACATGTTGTTTGGAGAATCAGATTTGCCTAGCGTTTTGCCATTTATTGGCTGCGACCTTACTATCCCTCAGGTAAAATCTTTGTTCCATCTAAGTGATTGCAATAAGGATTCTGATGACCCCATATGGGTCGTGCTGCTTTCCAACACAATATTCAAGCCATTCCTTGCCTTGGTGGATGCGATAGGTGGTAACCACTGCCACACAAATGATTTCCTTGGTGAGTTGCACACTACAGTTACTAGCCCAAGTTGGAGCATTGGTCAGCAACATGTTGATATGAATGATCTTTCAGTCAATTATACCATCAGGCGGGTGTATGTGCACCCAGATGATAAATTGACACTTAAACTTAAAGGTGTGAAGATAATTGATGATGCTGATAGTGGCAATAATCCCGGCGAAATCTTAGGATGGGGCCGTTTCGCTTCTGCCCTCACTGCAAGCTCCTTTGGAACAGGCATGTACGAAGACTATCAGAAAATCTTCGACTTGGGGCAACGTCAGGTGGAAGGTCCGGCTAATCTGAATGTGGACTTATCTGGGGATAGCTATACAGCTGTGGGCAAACCATTCCTGTATGCAGAACTAGACCTGTTTGACAGAGATTCTAGATGTTCCCAACCAAATGGCATGAAGTACACTTGCTATTACTCACCGAAGGTGGAGGAAGTTGGTATAACAAGCTTGTTGCTATTCCAGAATGATAGTTCAGGTGAATTCACCATTGATAGTGGTGGGGTTGGAAGCGCTGAGACGACTTGGGAACTGAGCAAATAAAACCAATGTGGAGGATGGGGGGCAAACGTAGTGTTTTGGGAACTACCTTCCCCTCCCTTTATTTTTAATCAAGGCGCGGTAAACCTGACTTAGCTTCAAGGGCCTTCCAGCTATTGGATTCTCCCTATGAACCTTATACTTTTTCGATAGCCTCTCAAGCTCTGGGATTTCAAAACCTTGCGCGGTTGTACCCTCAAGTATTAATTTTCCAGTGTTTACGTTTATTTTTCCAAGAAGCCATCCATCGATATGTATTTCGGCCTCAATACTGTCTGCTAGGTCTTTGTAATCTTTAATATTCCTGATGCTGTCTTCAGTCCCGGCACTGAAGAGCTCCACTTTCCCATACCTCTCTAACGCTGGCTTTATATCATCAAAGAATATTTTGGATACTCCTCTTGCATGCTTTTTAAGCTCTTTCATTGTTTCGTTATGGCTTTTCTTGGCTTCCTCAACGTCTGGAAGGTTAAATAGTTCAATCCCTCTTACCTCAGTTGGGTACTCCTCAATTCTCTTTACCCTGCCCCTTTTGGTTGATATGGCTGTTTTCCTCATAGTTATAGATGAATCTTCTCCGATGGGCCAGAAGTCCGGTACCCCTTCAAGCTCGCGCATTCTTCTCTGCAGTTTTGTAAGTGCTTTCTCAAGTTTTTTGCTTCCCTTATACTTCTTGAACAAAGGGTAGTTGTGTTTTGTAACCGCTGCAAGATAAGCTATTGGCCTTAACTCTTTTTTTATCTCTTTTATCTCGTTTATGAGACTCTTCTCTAGTTCTTTGTCTCTTGGTTTTGGTAGGAAACTACCTTCGGTGTAGAGCCAGAGGCGAGGGTTAGTTGGCGAGAATGAGAAGACTTTCCTAACTTTTGATTCCCAGCTGCGTTTCTTTTTATTTATGTATTCCAAGCTGAAAAGAGATAAATCCAAGTCATGGTGCTCTATTGGCTCTTTCAGCGTTTCAATGGTTACCATCCTGTGCGTGGCTTTCTTTGCTTCTTTCAGTACATCTGGAGAGAGCTCTTTCTTGTTCTCTTCAATTGCCTTCTTAATTATCCCAACCCTATAATGGCTAATAGTGTACCTATTCTTGTCCCAAAGATGCTCTAAAGACTTCTCATGGGTCTTTAGCTTCTTATGGACTTCACGCCTGTAAGCCATGTATATATTTTTGCATACTTCTTTTAAACTACTTTCTCCGCTGCAAGTTTATGGGCCACATAAAAATTTAAATACGCCTTTATGCATAAGTGGAATTCCATGTTCTCGGGGGGTTTAAAGAAAGCAGTTAAGGTATTTGTTTTTCTTGCTGCAATCTACACCTTCCTTTTAAGTATCCATCTGTTGTCATCTGGGCTTAAGAGGCTCGGCAGTGGCTTCGTTAAGTCACTTATAAGCTCAACTTCCGACCCATTGACCGGGCTTTTTGTTGGTATCCTAGCGACGAGTGTCATCCAATCTTCTTCAGCTACAACTTCCATGGTGGTTTCTCTAGTTGCGGCAAATCCTGCGTTCCTACCAAACGCTGTCCCTATAGTTATGGGTGCGAATATTGGCACGACTGTGACGAATATCCTGGTTTCCTTTGGCCATATGACCAGGAGAAAAGAATTCAAGAAAGCTCTTGCAGGAGCAACCGTTCATGATTTCTTCAATCTAATAGCGGTGACTATTTTGTTCCCAATTGAATTGTTATTTCATCCTTTGAGAACTATGGCAATTTTCCTTGGCAATGAATTTGCTGGGCTCGGTGGGTTGACTATGGTTTCTCCATTGAAGCTTGTGCTTTCCCCTGCTTCTGATTTTATAGTTTCGTTTTTGTCCCAGCTTCAACCGCTGTGGTTTGCTAATGCAGCGGTAATAGCTGCCGCAATAGGTTTGTTGATATTCTCGCTGAATACTATTGTCCAGTTAACGCGTCGCTTTGCTGAGGCAATCCAGGAGAACATATTCGATAAATACCTCTTTAAAGCAGCGCTCCTTTCGTTCCTTATAGGCTTGCTTCTAACTGCCATAGTGCAGTCTAGTTCTGTCACTACGTCCATGTCTGTTCCACTGGTTGGTTCTGGTTTGATAACTGTAGAGCAGGTGTTCCCTTATGTGCTTGGGGCAAATGTGGGTACAACTGTGACCGCTCTCCTCGCTGCACTTGGAACTGCTTCAAAAGAGGCTGTGCAAATAGCTCTTGTACATTTACTTTTTAATGTGGTTGCTATTTGTTTAATTTACCCGTTCAGGTTTGTTCCTATCTCACTTGCGAAACGGCTTGGAGAGCTAGCATCCGAGAAGAGGAAGTATGCAATAGCTTACGTGGTGACTGCTTTTTATATAATTCCAATCATTTACATAATACTAACAAATTGGGGTGGTTAAGTGGTTTTCAAGGATATTGTCGATGCTTTTACCAAGAGCAATATGGTGAAACAGACCTATGAGGAGGTTGGTGAGATGCACCATGAACTTGAAAGGATGTTTAAGGAGGCAAGGAACTGTCTGGTTGGTGGTGGCACTATCAATAAGGTTGTAGAGGAGGATGTCTTGGTGAACAAAAAACAAATTCATATTAGAAAACAGATTATAAACTACTTAGCGATGAATTCTGCCCCAGATGTAACTGCAGCATTAGAGTTAGTTGAAATAGCTAGTGAATATGAGCGCATTGGGGACTACTGTAAAAATCTATCTCAGCTTGAAACCATATATGGTATAAATTTGTCCAATGATAGTCCAAGCAAGAAAATTATCGAGATGACAGATTTGATAGAGGAGGAATTCCATTTAGTCCACGATGCTGTGAAATATGAGGATGAAAAACTGGCTAAAAAGTGTGAGAAGCGCCACAAGGAGATGAAAGTCCTTCATCAGGAACTTATAGAGTGCATAAAAAAACATCCTGAGATGAAGGCTGTCAAAGCCGCAGTGTATTCGTCAGCTGGGACCTACTGCAGGCGAATAAGCGCGCACCTTAAGAATGTATCCACAGCTGTGACGAACCCATTCCCAGAGATGGGTTTCAGGCTTGGCAAATATACCGACTAACTTGCAAAACACATAAGCCTTTTTATGTTAACAGTGAAAAATATAATGTTGGTATTCATGGACTTTAAAAAACTCAGAGAGAAGGCATTTAAGGAAACTATTAATGAAGTTCGCAAGGAGAAGAAAGAAACTGATAACCTTGTTGTCCAGGCTGTTGAGGCGATAGATGAGCTTGATGATATCACGAATATCATAGTTGAGAGAGTGAAGAACTGGTATGCCTTCCACTACCCAGAGCTTGAAAAGCTCGTGAAGGATCCTATGCTATACCTGCTTATAATAAAGGAGATTAAATCGAGAGACCAAATGCTCGCTGAAAAACTCGAGAGGTTTGTCGGGCCAGAACGGGCAAAAGCTATTGCAGAGAAAGCTGTTGGGTCTATGGGGGCCGAGATTGTAGATAAAGACCTGCAAAGGCTTGTACATCTGGCAGAGCTTGGGATTCATGCAAGACAAGAAAGGGATGAGTTGGCCGATTACATAGAAGAGAGGACAAAAGAAATCACACCAAACCTTCATGCTATGCTTGGTGGTATGCTTGCTGCAAGGCTTATAGCGAGAGCAGGTTCACTTGAGCGGCTAGCTAAAATGCCTGCCAGCACCGTGCAGGTACTGGGCGCGGAGAAGGCATTGTTTGCACATCTGCGTAGGGGTGTTCCTTCTCCAAAGCATGGTTTGATATTCCAGTTCCCACAGATAATCCAGTCCCCAAAGAAGCAGCGTGGGAAGATATCCAGGGCGCTGGCTGGGAAGGTTTCCATAGCAGCCAAGGAGGATTTCTTTGGAAATAAGGATATAAGCAAAGAACTAATTCAAAGCTTTGAAAAGCGGGTTGAGGCTATAAAGGAGGGAGCATCAAAGAAGAAGGGTGGCAAGCATGAATGAAATCTTTCATAATGTTTTCCGTGAAGGCAACAAACTTTACACAAAGAACTTAGTTCCTGGGCAACGGGTTTACGGAGAAAAACTTTTGGAAACTGGCCGGGGAGAGCTGAGGGAATGGAACCCAAACAGGTCCAAGCTGGCTGCGGTGATACTAAAGGGCTTGAAAACGTTTCCACTCAAGCAAGATTCAAAGGTGCTCTATCTCGGTGCTGCCCAGGGAACCACTGCATCACACGTTAGCGATGTAGTGGACAAAGGTTATGTTATCTGTGTTGATGTATCCTCTAAGGCTATGGAGGAGCTGATACCTCTGTGCGAATCCCGCCAGAATATGCTTCCGGTTCTTGGAGATGCTAACAGGCCTGGAGAGTATGCTAAGTATACTCTTGGAATTAATATGATTTATCAGGATGTTGCCCAACCAAACCAAGCTAAAATACTGCTAAAGAACGCTTCACTGCTTGATCCAGGGGAGTACGCTATCTTATGTATTAAAAGTAGGTCAATAGATGTTGCAGAAGACCCAAAGAAAATCATCAAAAAAGAGTTGGAATCCGTTTCTGATGGTTTTTTTGTGAGAGAGGTGATTGACCTCGAGCCATACCACATGGACCATGCACTAGCTGTGTGTGAGAAAAAACTTAGTTAGGCCAGGTTATAGTCAATTATGCGCTTCATCATCACGAAGGGCTGTGCTCCACCAATCAAGCTATCACCGATGTAAAAGGAGGGGGCTACTATGGCTCCTTCTTTTATTGCCAGCTGGTAGTCTCCCTGTACTGTGCTTACCTTTTCCCCGTTTCCAAAGCATGTGTTGAACTCTTCCATATCGAGACCAACCTTCATAGCATAGCTCTTTAAGTCTTCGTCAGACAGTGCATCCTTCAAAGATTCTGGATCCCAGTTATCATAAAGCACATCATGATATTCCCAGAATTTACCTTGGTCATAAGCGCATTCTGCTGCCTCTGCTGCCCTTTCTGACCTAGGGTGTATGCTTGTGAGCGGGAAGTTGATGAATACATATTTTGCCTTGCCAGTGTCAACATAATCTTTTATGATTTTCTTGTAGGTTGTTCTGTAGAAGTTCCTGCAGTATGCACAGTCGAAATCACCAAATTCAACTATCGTGAGCTTTGCTGACATATTTCCCTTTATGGGCTGTCCATCAAGGTTTATCTTCGATGGCGACAGTTCAGGTGTCATTAAAACAAAGTATATCTTTTCTATCTTTAGGGTTCTGTCATCCACCCTGACTTCTATAATCTTTAGGCCTTCGTTTGTTTTAGCTTCATAGTCTACAAGCCATTTGCCATTAGCGAAATTGTATCTGGTATTTTTTATTGAACCGCCGTATCTAAGGCGTGTCAGAGTACTTAGCACAAGATGGTTCACATCATTATTTGTCCTTATTGGAAGGATTATGTTGGAAACAGACGAGGAGGGCACATTCATGTTGCATACCCTCTCCTCTTTTAGCACTTGACTGGTTCCAGCAAGTATGCCAATCATCAGGGTTGCTGAGATAAATACAATTATCAAATACCATGTTCCCGGAGGTATATCCCATGGACATTCTTCGCTCAGCAACTTCTTGAGCTTTTCCATCATGTTATTACTCCATTTGTAGGTGGGCGCGAAGGGACTTTCCACCCCAATAGGGGGTTTGAGGCGCACCAACCTTCCCTGCACACATGGATTTGATAACCTTCTATCTCCATGCAGGTACCCTCTGCAGGGTTAGAGGTTCGTCCAGACCATAAGTCTAAACGTGTGCACCCTTTTCTTCCTGCGTATCGGGTGGCCTCGTGCCACCCCTGCAGGTTTAGAGATTCGTTCTAGACTGTAGGTCTAGAACGGGTGCAACCCTCCTGGTGCAACCAATCTTCCTACAATCGGGATACGGATGATATTCCATCCCCATGCAGGTTTAGAAAGGGTGCAACCCTCCTGGTGCAACCAATCTTTCGAACCCTCGGCCTCAGGTTATCCTCAGCCACGCTGAGTGTACCAGAACGGGCCTTATAAGACCTGCGCTCTGACCTGGCTAAGCTACGCGCCCACATTTATGGTTTAGCGCTTTATATATTTAAAACCTACTTTAGTGATTATCTCCTTTATATTCGTTTTACCAGCACTTTTTTAATGTAGTTAATCTTAATTTTCCCCTATGGTGTTTTGGGATCTTGAATCAAAACGTCAGTCAATACATCTGGTTTTTGGGGTATTGTTTGCATTTATTGTGTACATGTTGAAACCCGAGCAGAGCTTTGCATTTTTACTTGGTGGGGCAGCTTTGACTCTCCTGTTATCGTTGGAGATATCTGAGGGTAGGAAGGTTCCTGTGTTTTACTGGGTTGTTAGGCATACAGAAAGGGCGAACAATAAACCAGGCAGTGGGGTGACGTGGTACTTCTTTGGAGTTTTGCTGACATTCTCAATATTTTATTTCTATTTCAATGTGCCGAAGGAGATAATTGTAGCATCCATGTTGATTCTCGCTATTGGGGACTCAGTTTGCACAGGGCTTGGGAGAAAGCTTGGCAGAAGGCTCCTACCCAAGACACAGACAAAATCATGGGCGGGTAGTGGGCTCGGATTCTTATTTTCATTCTTAGGCGCGTCTGTGCCCCTGGCTAATATTTTCCCGCCAGAGCAAACAGTGACCATCGCACTGATTGGTGCAGCTGTTGGGATGCTAACAGAAGCATATCTAAGGAAGCTCAATGATAACTTAACTATCCCAGTAGTTTCATGTGCTGCGATGAGCTTAGCAGCTTATTGGCTTGGTTGGATTGCAATTTAAGATAATAGTGTCTTAGCCGCCACCTTGACAGCCCTCATCATAAAGGCGCCACAAGATTGCACTCTAAGGTAATGGTGTCTTAGTGAGATCAGCCCGGGTTACCAATCCTAGCAGTTTGCCATTCTCCACCACAGGCAGATGTGTTAACTTCTTTTTGGACATTATATCAGCTGCTTCAGTAACATGCATCTCAGGCTTTGCGGTTACTGGACTTTTGTCCATAATGTCTTTCACTCTATTGTGTTTCAGTTTGCTGAATTCATTTTCCGCTTCATCTATCTCCGCCCACAGGTCTTCAGCTACTTCAATTACATCGAACGGTGAAGGCAGAATAAGCTCGGCTCCAAACTCATGGACTTCCATGAACTTTAGAATTTGTTCGTTTGTCAGCAGCCCTACGAGTTTGCCTTCCTCAACCACTGGTGCCCCGCTTATTTTTTCTTTCTTAAACTTTCTTATTGCATCAACTATAGGCTCATTTGGGCTTAGCGTTATTGGTTCTTTTATCATTACATCCTTGACCAGCATGAAGAATATAACGCAGCACAACTATTAAAAACTTTTGGGGAGAAAGAGCAGACGATTTTTATGAAGCGGAGCTGTCCTCCTGATCATACTATCACCCTCTTGCTTACTATAATGGGGGCAAATCAATTGTGACATGATAAGGACAGAACATATAAAGGAAAATTGCATCGAAGACGTTAGGTCAGCGAAAAGGTAAGAAACACTTAAAAAGCATGGAGTCTAAAATATATGAGTAATTCTGTAAAGGTGTTCAAATGAAGGTTAAAGACTTACAGGTTAGAAAATCTGTTGATTCTATCGAATTGGAGATAGTTAGTATTGATGAGCCGAGGACTTGGTCGAACCCACGTGGTTCTGGAAGGGTTGCTTCTGCAACGGCTAAAGATGATACTGGTGAGGTTAAACTGACTCTCTGGAATGATGACATTGACAAGGTCAAGAAAGGAGATACAATAGTCATAGAAAATGGATGGGTTGGAGAGTTCCAGGGAGAGAAGCAGTTATCCACAGGAAGGTACGGGAAGCTCACGGTTAACCCAAAATAATAAAAAACATCACCGGTAAAACAATCTTATGCTTGAGTTTAGAAAGCAGGTAGCTGTTGCCTTGTCAAAGGCCTCTGGCGTTGAAGTCAAGCCCAGGGAATTGACCATACCACCAAATCCAGAGTTAGGTGACTTATCTTCTAATGTGGCTTTTCAGCTTCCTGGGAACCCGAAGGAAAACTCGGAGAAGATAGCTGGGAGGATAAAACCGAGAGGGCTTATTTCTAAAGTTGAAACCAAGGGACCTTACATAAACTTCTTTCTAAACTGGGCCGAATTCAATCGATTGACCATAGCTACTGCACTGAAACACAATTATGGTAAAAACACGGACTACACAGGGAAGACAGCAATGGTTGAATACAGCCAACCAAATCCAAATAAGCCTCAGCATGTTGGGCATTTGAGAAATAACCTTCTAGGCATGGCAGTTTCAAATATACTGGAAGCTAACGGTTGGGAGGTTGTTAAAGCTAATCTTATAAACGACCGTGGCATCCACATATGCAAGGCCATGCTTGGATACCTCAAGTGGGGGGAGGGCAAAGAGCCCAATGAAAAGCCAGACCACTTCGTTGCTAAGTTTTACCAGCGCTTTGTCATGGAGGAGGCTAAGGACCCTGAGCTAACTAAGGAAGCCCAGGAGATGTTGAGGAAGTGGGAAGCAGGTGACCCACAGGTAAGGGCGCTATGGAGGAAGATAGTAGATTGGGCCTATAAAGGCTGGAACGAGACTTACTCCATGACAGGGACTGAGTTTGACGTTTGGTTCTACGAAAGCGAGACGTATCTGGATGGAAAGAGGATTGTTGATAGTGGTTTGAAGAGAGGGGTGTTCAAGAAGGCTGATGATGGGAGTGTTTATGCAGAACTTGAACCAGAGTTGCCGAATAAAACAGTGCTCCGTTCAGATGGAACTTCTATTTACATAACTAACGATTTAGCTCTTGCAAAGAGAAAGTTTGAGAGCTATCCGTTGGATAAGAGTATTTATGTGATTGGCTCCGCTCAAAATACTTATATGAAACAGCTTTTCAGGATTCTAAAGCTGCTTGGTTTTGAGTGGTCGGATAAGTGTTGTCATTTATCCTATGGTATGGTTTCATTGCCAGAAGGGAAGATGTCTTCAAGGCTTGGCAGGATGATTTACGCTGATGACTTGCTGGATGAAGTTATCAACCTGGCGGAGAAGGAAGCCGAGAAAAAGGGTATCAGCGAGGATGTTAAGGAGACGGCTAAGCACGTTGGGCTGGCTGCTATCAAATTTAACTTTCTGAAGGTTAACCATAGGAAAGACATATTGTTTGAGAAGGAAAAGGCAGTTTCGTTTGAGGGAGATACCGGGCCTTATGTGCAGTATGCCCATGCTAGGTGCAATCAAATAATTGAAAAACTTGGCAGCTATGGAAAGCCAAATTACTCCAAGCTGACAACACTCCACGAGCGCGAACTCGTGAAGAAGATAAGTGAGTTCCCTGAGATTGTGAGGGAGTGTGGGGAAACTCTTGAGACACACCCTATAGCTAATTATCTGCTTGAGCTGACGCACACGTTCTCTGATTTCTATGCTAATTGCCCCGTGATACAGTCCAGAGGCTCTTTAAGGGCAGCTCGTGCTGATTTGGTGAAAGCAACTAAGGGAGTTCTATCTACTGGATTAAGCTTGCTTGGTATAAAACCATTGGAGAAGATGTGAGTGCCAAAGCTGTCCGATTTAGGTGAACGTGAGGTCATCAGAAGGGTTCGGAGACTTCTGAAGAGGCCAGGCATATTGACTCAGCTTGATGAGGATGCTGAGATATTCAAAACAAAAGGCTTTTTAGCGGTGACAACGGAGTTGCATGTTGCAGGCACGCACTTTAGAAGTTCAAGTCCTGTTAGTGTAGGAAAGCGCGTTGTAGTTTCAACACTCACTGACCTGCTGGCCAAGGGCGCGCTACCACTTTATTTCATGACTAGCATCGGCTTGTCTAGTGATACCGACTATGAGTTTGTGAGAAAGTTATACAAGTCTATGTCCGACTCTTTGAAAGAATTTAACGCGTTTTTAATCGGTGGTGACACAGTTGAATCCAACCAGTTGGTCATCGGCACCACAGCGATAGGCAGGGTGAAAGGGAAACCCTTGTTGAGAAAAAATGCCCGGGTGGGGGATAAGGTGGTGGTTACAGGCGAGATAGGTAACGGCGCGCTTGGCTATCTGCTCTTGAAAAAAGGGCTGGCAGGACCCAGGAAGTTTGTGAGGGCACAGCTTGAGCCGAGTGTGGACTTTAGGCTCTGCAAACGTTTGATGTCCAGGGCTAATGCTGGCATAGACATCTCAGACGGTCTCGCTTTTCAACTGGCAGAGGTTGCGAAACAATCGGAGAAGAGAATAACTATTTTCGAGGATGAATTACCAGTGGACTCACACTTGCCAAAGCTTTGCAAAGAAAACAACTTCAACTTGGACGAGGTGCTTTTTCACATAGGAGATGATTACCAGGTGCTTTACACGATGCCTAACCCACCGAAGGGCGCGCTTGTTATAGGAGAAGTTGAGCGCGGGAGTGGATTGTTCATAAAAAGAAAGACAGGTGAAATCCAGCCGTTGAATGGTGAAGGCTGGGAGAGTTTCAAGCGTCATTGATTTAAACTACATATACTAAAATTTTAGGGCGGACGCGTAGCCTAGCCAGGATTGTTCCGTGGCAACAGCTCATGGAATCCTGATAGGGCACCGGCCTTCTAAGCCGGCTATCGGGGGTTCAAAATAAGGAGGAGGGACACGTTCCCTCCTCCCTTATAAGCCCTTCTCCTTTGCGAGTGAGTTTCCCTCCGCGTCCGCTTCTTATTGTTATTTAAGTTACAATGAACAAAATAACATTATGCCCGGGAAGCTTGGTCATTCGATTTATACAGGTGAAATGAAGCTTAGGGAAAGTTTGATAGAGCATTTTGGGAAGCCTGATGATTACAGTGGAAGCTTGGTCGACTACAACAAGCTTCATGAGAAGACTATACAACTAAAAATAGACAATCTTTTGAAGAGGCTGAAGTCAAAGGGAGTTCTAAATGAGGACAAGACTGTGAGAATCTTGGATATAGGCTGCTGGAAGGGCCAGGCGCTTTCTGAAGTAAAAGATTACATAGAAAAGAAAGGTTTTAATGTGGAAGCTTATGGTGTAACACTCGTTAAGCATGACAAGCAGTCAGCAATGAAAAATGGCTTGAAGATAGTGACTGCGGATGCTGAGAGATTGCCGTTTCCAGATAACTATTTCCACTTGGTCTTATCAGTACATTCTATAGAGCATATGTATGACAAGCTTAAGGTTATTGAGGAGGCCCATAGGGTTTTAGCACCGGAAGGGCTTGCCACACTCCACGTGAGAACTCGAAGTTTTGCTACGGACGAAGGAAAGCCAATAAGCTTGCGCGTGCTGGCAGAGCGCATACCATCTGGAAAGTTGGTGAATCTGCAAAAGGGTTATTCAAACTTAATTGAATTTACCAAGAGAAGGGGAGAGAAGCTTAACTTCCATCTTAAAATGGTCAAGTTCGCTAGGAAATCGCCTTCCGGGGGCAGTGTTTCCTTCTATGGACCAGACCGAAAAGAATTTAAATGATTTTTGCTTTATTGATGGTATGGGAATTGGTAGGTTCGAGAAAAGGCTAATAGCTTCAGCTAAGCTAGCCAGCATGGAGAAGTACGGTTATTGCTATTCTGAGGATTTGGCTGTAGTTAAGGAGTACTTGCGCGATGAGGTAGAGATTGAAGAGTCTGAAGGCAACAGGGTTACTGTAACACGAAATGGGATTTCATTTGAAATTGACGTAAGGGGCATGGTGCCTAAGAAAACAGAGGTTGCCAGTTGGGCTATCCAACCTGCAGAGGAAAGAAGAGGTAAATGGGTTTCAGTTTTTGACCCCGCAAACCACTGAAGGATGCTCTCCTTTGCTAGCAAGGACTGCAGCTTTGTTTATCTGTAGAGGTTAGTCCTTCTCTATTACCTTGCCTGTCATGCTATCTAGAACTAGTTCTCTGTTTCCGCTTTTTGATGAAAATATGGCGTAATAAACCGGTTTGTATATGAAGGACTTGTCCCTTATCTTAACCTCACCAAACAGTGCAGGTATGTCCGAAACAGAACTGTCTGGTATGGTTGGCTTTTCTGTGATTCCTGTGCTTTTCTCCATTACGAGTTCAGTCTCCAGCGATGTAAACTCAGGTGTTACTAACTTTTCCGGCAGGTTAAAGTCATATTTGAGCGAGTAAACGCCTTTTTTATCTTTCTTGAGCTTCCCCTCATCAACGAGCTCATCGCTCTCCTTCATAGTGTCTGCTTCGCTTAACCCCGAGAACTTGGACAGGCTCTTAACACTTGCCTTCTTGCCTTTCCTGAGTGCGACTATCACCTTTCTTTTTTCGGGAGGCATTTCCAAAAGTTTCTTCACACCTTTGGTTGTTGTTAAGTTGCCATTTTTTATCCCGATTATCTCTCCGGTGATACCATCTATATAGCATACACTCCTCCTGAAGCCACCCTTCTCAAAGTAATCGTATTCCAGCTTGTATATTGGCGAATATCTAACTCCAAACTCCTTCAGGTTCTCCTCATTTCCAACCAACCCAAACAGCTTTTTCCTCCTCTTTGATTCAAGAATCACCCTAGCTTTGTCTTCATCTATTTTGCCCTTAAGCACAAGCACTTCCTCAACATCAGTTCCCTCAGGAGAGGGTTCATAACTTTTTGGAACAAGGTAATCGCCGTCAAGCTTGTAGTCTCCAGCTGTGAGCTCTTGGACAAGGTCCTTACTTTCTATCTTGGTTTTATACCTCTTGTTTATTGTCCTTACCAGTTGGTCGACCTGCCTGAGATGGACCCTTTTGAAGTCTCCAATCCTTTTGATAAGGGTTTTAATCAGGAAGTCTTTAACTTCCTCTGGCTTTATGCCTTCCTCAAAGCTGACTGACCTAGCTTCCCTACCCTCATGCTGGGAGAACCTTGGTCTTACTTTCATGACAAAAGCCCTTGAAGTGGAATCGCTTCTGTCGCCGACGAGGCAGTGACCTATCGGGAGTGACCTTATGAATTTTGAATGCTGATACTCTTTTGGTATCATGGTAGGCATCCTTTTCAAGACTGCTTTCAAGTCATCATCGAAGACAAGCTTATGGCATAGCAGAATATCTAGTTGTGAGAGCACTTTGGTGTCTATTGCAGATGGTTGCTGGGTTGCAAACACCAGTGAGCAACCAGGCCTCCTGCCTTGTTTTACATACTCTATCAGTGGGTCGCTTGCGGGTGTCTTAGCACCGCTTGGTATCAGGGTATGTGCCTCATCTATGAAGAGCCAGGTTGGTGGGATTCCGGTTTCAAGCATGTCCTCCATCTCCACCGCAAATTTCTTCATGGAGGTCTTCCTGGCAGACAGTTTTCTGGCGTTTAAGATTTTTCTGGCAAGGATTCCTATTACCAGGGAGGAAACTTTTTCCTCAAGGAAGCTTATGTCTATTATTGATACTTCCCCCTCCCTACATAACTCTATTAGCGGTGTTCCTGTTTCAGTAAACACTCCCCATGATTTGGCTGCTTCGAACCTTGAGATTATGGCTCTCCTCGAGCTCTTGCTGAAACCTTTCTTCCCGGACACTATCTCCTCGCTTTCACTTAGGCAGGTTATTATGTCATCTATACTGTAAACCTCCGTCTTTGGAGGCAGCCTTTTCCCATCTTTAGTTGTATAACCCTCCCTAACATTTTCAAGGGTTTTTTCAAGTAGTAAACCCTTTGGGGAAAACCTGTCAATATCAAAGGTAATGCACCAGTCATCTACAGTTAAGTCTGCTGGCCTGAGTGCAAAGCTTCTGTCGTAAGTGTCCTCTGGAAGTGTGTTTCTTACACCATGTGGCACAAAGACAGACACGTTGTCCACCCCTTTTGGGGTTTGCCCCATTCTCACAAGCTCGTCAAGCTCGCGCTCTTCCTGGTTTGGGTGTTTCATCGACCAGTAGATTCCTATTGGATCGATTATGACGCTAGCGACGTTTGGATTTTTGAAAACTAGTTCCTCTGCGATTACACCCAATGAATAGCTTTTGCCGGAGCCTCTCGCCCCAACTATGAATACCACGTGTGGTGCTATAGCATCCATATACACAAAGCTGCCGTAGTTCTCCTGCTCAGCTATCTTTCCCATCAGGAGCGCGCCGTCTCGCTTGTATTTCTCGTGTATGCTCTTATCTCTCCCTATAAAGAAGGCTCTGCCTGAATCATCTGTTAATGCTTTTAATGGCTCATTTACTCTTGGGCTAAATGTGGGCATCGCTAATATATACTGAAGGGTAATATAAATAAACTATGGCCTTGAAGAGGACTACTATTGAGTTGGCCAATGAGCTTATAGACTGGTATGCTAAATCAGGCAATTTGCACAGGAAGGTTTCGCTTGAGGCTTTCAGGGATGCCTATAATGTTAGAACAAGCTATGAAGGTCTTAAAGATCTAATGCTACAGCTATCATATGCATCTATCCCACTCGAGGGCGGTAAATTCGATTTGAGGAAGGTTCCAAAGACGCACAGGAGAAGGGTTGAGGCATTACGGGAGGAATTAAAAAAAGGCAACATAGACATCAAGCAAGCCGAAGCCGCTGCCCGCAAATTTTTAGCTCATCCGCTTGGCGAGAGGATGAGGGACTTGAATCCAATGGAGGATGAAGAAATCGAGAGGATGCAAAAGCGGTTTGAACTGAGCATGAATAAGGCAATGTCCATATTGACAGAATCTATGAACGCGCATCCTGCTAGGGCATATAGCATAATGTGGAAGGCACTTGGGGGGAAAATACATGATGAAATACCAATTATAATGAGGAGTTCAAACAAGGGGGAGTTAAGGGATTATTTGAGAAAGTTTTGGAACGTTAGTTATCTCAAGGCTGATGCCTTTGTCCAGTACAAGAAGGCCGACAGCCATATAATAGACCTATACAAGAACCATTTGGATGATATCCCAGATGAAGCGTTGAGACACACCGTAGAGAACCTATATCGCAGCGTTAGAAGGTACCCATGGGGCAAGCGCAAATCTGCAATCCCTACCAAATCTAAGGCCGGGATGTCTAAGAGAGATTTTATCAATGGCTATAAATCCTTTGGCATTGAAATAAGGTTGAAGCCTGAAGAAGCGAAATTACCAGAATACAAAAAGAAGCTCATATTGTTTGGTAGGCATCTCAATGCTGGAACCGCTATATACAAAGAAGCTATGAAGAAAAGAAAAGAGATAGGCCCATTAATTAGGGCTAAAGAAAAAATGAAATCTGCCCATAAGCGGGCAGAATTAAAATAAAAGAAAAAGAGGAGGGTTTAATCTTCTTCCTCCAAGACTTCCTCTTCAATTTCTAAGGTTTCTTTACCTGTTTCAGGTGATTCTTCCTTTGCTTTTTCCTCCTTCTTCTCAGCTTTCTCTTTTATTTCCTTAGCTGAGCTTATCTCTTCAACAGGTTCGCCGCTGTCTTCACTCATTTTTAAAACAGAGTCTGCAAGCGATTTGGCTATTCCACCCTCGTCAGGGAAACCAAGACCTCTCTTATATCTCCTTTGCCCATCAGGGGTGAAGTATCCCTTGGATAGTGAAATGAAGTAATTTCCATTTACTTCTTTTCTCGCTACTTCAATGAAGTTGTTCGTTCCATACTTTATTTCTTCTGCCTTAATTGTTGTGTATTCTACCATTCTGTCTCACCTTGGTTGTTAGTGCGTTGTTTTTGAATCTATCTGTTTAAAAAACTTATCTCTAAGGTTTGCCTAGGGGTGTTCAACAACATAAATCCTTTTATTCTCGGAAATCTACAAATTCCAAGGGAGTTTATGTGGGACTACGAACCTAAAATCATTAAAGATGAAAAGCCATTGTTGGAAGCCTTTGTGCCTGAGCATGTGTTGCACAGAGAAGGGCAGAAACAGCTTTTGGTTAGCGCGCTGAAGCCAGCTTTAGCCGGGCGCAGGGCAGTGGACTCCTTCTTCTATGGGCCCTGCGGAACCGGTAAGACGCTATTGGCAAGGTGGCTTTTGAACGAGTTAGAGAGCCATTCATCCAAGGTGCAGACTGTATACGTTAACTGCTGGAAAAACAACACGGCGTACACCTGCCTTTCGTCTATACTCAAGGAGTTGGGGGTTTTTACCACATACAGGCAGGCAACTAGTGAACTGTTAAAACAGCTTGAGGTGGAAGCTAGGGAGAAAGCAACAGTGGTATGTCTTGATGAGGTGGATTCTTTGGAGGACAAGGAGCTTCTCTATAGCATGTCACGCTCTGGTGTTGCCTTGCTTTTGATATCTAATGACCCCTATGCACTGGTTGACTTGGACTTAAGGATAAAGAGCTCTTTAAGACCGGAGCCTGTTGAGTTCCCAGCGTATAAGACTGTTGAGATATTCGATATACTGATGCAGAGGAGGTCATACGCGTTTGTGCCAGGGACTGTTGATGATATAGTCCTTAAGCTAGTTGCTAGGCTATCTGATGGCGATGCAAGGGTGGCCTTGGAAACATTGAGGCGTGCTGCTTTGCTTTCCGAAGAGCGCGGTGAAGATAAGGTCACAAGCACAAGTGTGAAGGAAGTGTTTAAGACTACAGGAAACCTTCGCAAGAGTGAAGCCCTAAAGCGCCTGAACGAGCATGAGAAGGCCTTGTACCAGATAATTGAGGGCAAGAAAAAAATATCCACAAAGAGGTTGTTTGAAGAGTACACAAAGATAGTAGAAAATCCTGCTACAGATAGGACTTATCGCAATTATATGAACCATCTGGTCAAGCTTGGGCTGGTTAAAGCTACTGGTGAGCTTACAGGGAGAAAATACGAGCTAGTTTGATCGATATAGTCAAGTTTTTTAATTCCTTGTTCCCTTAGGTATACTGGTGTGTTATGCCAACGCATGAAAAACCAAAGGAGTTCCGAAAGCCTGAGAGGAGATGGCCAACAAAACTCGCGAGAATACAAATACATGTTTCGGACCCAGAAGGATTAAAACACGTTGGGGTCAGGGGTTACAATGTTCTACAGATTTCTAAAAGGGGCTTATCTCCTGCACCGCTAACGACACCATCAACACGAGAGGTCGAAGAGGAATTCATAAAGAAAGCTAAAAATTTTGGTGTATCAAGCAATCGTTCAAAGATGCCTTCACTCCAACTCAAGGAGAGAGTGGGTAAAGACATCATAGCCCATACGGTTGTTGAAACGGGGAAAGGTAAAGCTTTTGTAGCAGAATGGACCCGAAAACACTTGGACTCAGAAACAGATAGAAGAAGTGGAGTGGAGCGTCTTGTTGTTTTCAACGACCATCCGGAAATATACCAGAAAGTTCTTGAGAAAGAGGGTATTGAAGGCGTACTTAAACTACTTGAGGCCCATAACAAAGGTAGGACATTATGGGAGAAGCTTATAAAGCCAAGGATAGACAGGACTAAACGAAACACTCTCGTAAAACTTTGATGACAAAAAAGAGAAGTGTGTGAATGATAGTTGGGATAGACCCTGGGACAACAGTTGGGTTTGCTGTCCTTGACTTGGATGGAAATCCAGTGAAGGTAGGCAGCTTTAAGAATAAGTCCATTGACGACCTGGTGAGGATTCTATCTAGCTATGAGCCTGTTCTGGTTTCATCTGATGTTGCTAAGGTTCCAGAAGCTGTTAAAAAGGTGGCCATTGCATTTAATGCAACTGTTTTTCACCCAACTGAGAACTTGCAGATTGAGGAGAAGGTAAAGTTGATTAGAGGCCATAGCGTTTCTAATGTTCACGAGCGTGATGCTCTTGCAGCTGCCATTAAGGCTTACAAGCATTACTCCTCCAAGCTAAGGAAAGCTAAAAAGCTTGCAGCGGAGAGACAAGAGGATATACTCCGCGCTGCCCTGCGTGAAGTTAGGTTGTCGGATGTAGCTGAGCCACACCCGGCAGATAGCAAAGAAAACACTGCTGGGATAGCGGAGGTCAGAAAGGAGCTCGGCATTGAGAAGAAAAAAGCAATCGAGCTGGAGAGGAAAAACAAAGAGCTAAGAAAGAGGCTTGCAGTGGCAAATAAGAAAATTTCGGTGTTAGAAAGAAAACTTGCAAGGGTGGAGAAATTTTCACAAAAAGAGGAGGTTGCCAGAGAACACAAGGAAGAGAAACATGCCTCCATCACCGAGTTGGAACCTGATGAGGTCGAGAAACTATTCTTAGAGTATAAGAAAAACCCTAAGAAGATAGCTAATCTAGGGCAATAAGTATCACTATTTCTGCAACTATGAAGAAGACTGAAAACCAAGCAACCATTTCTGGTGTTATCTCTATCCCACCACCAGAGGTATCAAAATATCTAACCAATCCTGCGGCACTGGTTGGCCCCTGCACTGGGTTTGACTTAATCTTCATTTAAACCAAACTTATTTAGCTGTTTTCTTGTTTAAATCTTTTTTGTTTTTGCTATGGTGTTTTTTATGCTTCTTCTTGTAGTAAAAGAACAGTATCACAACTACAATCAACAGTATCACACCAACAACTATCAAAGCAATCACAACCCCAGCTATCAGTCCAAATTCACCTAGTATTGGATGGGCTTCTCCTTCTGTTTTGAAACCTATATAGAAGGTTGTGCTGTTCTCGCTGTCTGCCCGGTAAACACGCAATGAACCCTTAACTGGCTTGAAGGCCATAGTTTCATTTGAGATGGCTACCTTACGACTATTAAACTTGTAGTCATCTTCACATTCGGGTGTGTTTGCACTGCAGAACACGAAAGAGCTGTTTTCAGGTAGCCAGTCAATTCCCTGGACGTTTATCTGGTCTTTTATGTCACCCAAAGTTAAGGAGCCTTCCGTTGTGAAGTCGAGGTTTGCTGAAGCTGGCTCTCCGGGAAGGCTTTGATTCAACAAAGAGAGTATCGCTGAGAGTGTTGAGTTTTCATCAGGGGACAAAATTCTATAAAGCTTGCAATTGTCAGAGCAGGCAGTTAAGTTATCTGTACCATTCTCCTTGTCACATTCTTCTCCATCAACAACAAGCCCATCTCCACATATTGGCACGAGAGAGTTGCAGTCCTTACATTCAAATCCGGGTGTGTAATTCTGTGATGCACTGGTTTGCTTCGTGTCGCATAACTCACCCTCAACAACAAGCCCATCTCCACATATTGGTGTCATGTTCATACAATCGCTGGAGCATTTGAAGCCTTTGGTTACATTGCTCTTATCACACACTTCGTCACCAGCTATTATACTATCCCCACAGGTAGTTTCAAGCTTGCAGTCTGATGTGCAATTGTAGCCATATGGCACGTCTTTATCACCATCACACTCTTCCCCATTTTCTTTGTCTACTTTACCATTCCCACAATAAGGGGGCACCTCAAGGTAGGCTTTTGTGCTCATGTCATAAACCTTGTCTAGAGGCATCTTGGTTATTGTCTCTCCATTTATTGTTATGTCCTTTATCTCCCATGTATACTCTCTGTCTCCTATTGTATCCGCACCCATAAACACTATGGTTAAGTTGTCAAAGAGGCACTCTGTTGACTTTATGTCCATTTTAATGGTTTTCCACTCATTGTTTTTGAAGGCCTCCTCTTTCGGGTCGCCATTGGTGTAACTATCTACTGCTGGTCCGTCTGCAATCCTCCCTGGCAATAGCAAGTTTTGTGAACCCGAACTACAAAATACTCCATAGGCCTCCTGTGTGCTGCCAAGCCAGTTGCACTCAAAGTGAACATGGCATAGGTGACTTTGTGAGGGGTAGGGGAGAAATGAAAAAGTGTTGGTTATGAAACCCGGCTTTTCAACCGTTGCATTTTCATATCCATAGATAAATCCAAAGAAGTTTGGCCCATCGTTGTTTTCACCTTCACCAGTCTTCACAGCCAGTGCATGGTTGTCGAAGTCCAAATCTATATTTGGGGCATTTACCCTCACCTTTGCAGTTAGTTCCCATGAATTGCCTGCAGGGTGTGGGATTATCGTTGAAAGTTTCCATACACCCATTGATTCATCTGAAGAACGGATTTTTAACACTGTGCCGTTGTCATAGTATAAGGAAACATCCATATCTGGTTCTTGCCATCCAAACTTTATGTCCCTGAAAATCCAGTCACTTTTATTTTGAGCGCTGGCAACAGCAAACAAACTTAAGAGTATAATCAACATCACTAATGCTCTTCTCACTAAAATCACCACACTAAATACAACAGTAAAGTATAAATTAATTATGTGAAGAACCTTGAGGCTAGTATTTCTAATACTTCCTCAGCTTCAGCTTCTGTTCTGGCTTCCACAATCATCCTTATTGTATTGGATGTGCCGGATGCCCTTATGAGAGCAGTAGCATTGCCTGCTTTGAACTTGACCCCATCCAACTCTGAAATTACTTTAAAGTTTTTTCTTATCTCCCTTTTCAGCTGAACTATAACTACCTTTGGATTTTCAACTTCAAACTTTCTCCTCTTTATGGATACCTCTGGAAGGCTGGCACGCATGTCGTGCAAGTCATGTGCCATAGCTGAAAACACTGCTGAGAAGAATGTTCCGCTATTGTATGCTGTGAATCTAGGGAAACAGTAGTGCCCGTTTGGTTCTCCGGCAAGGATTGCTCCCTGCTTAAGGGCTTCTGATATGACGAACGGGTCCCCGACTCTTGTATGTATTATAGTTCCTTTAGTTGATTCTTCGAGCATTTGTGATGTATCTATTGATGCCACTACCTTATCACCAGATTTTACTATTGCTTTGTCTGCAAGGCAGAACAACTCATCGCCGTTAACCCATTCACCCATTGAATCAAAGACGGCTATCCTGTCTGCATCCAGGTCAAAAGATACAGCAATGTCTGCCTTTGCTTTTATCATTTCCTTTGGCAGATATGAGATGTTTTTCTCCTCTGCACAATCATACGGCCTTTTTCGTTCGATGGTAATCACATCTGCTCCTAGCCGTTCCAGCAAGGGAGCTGCAGTATATTTAGATGCCCCAAGCCCAGTATCAACGATGACTTTTGAGTCTATTCCGCTGAAAGTCTTTTTGAAATTCTTTTCAGCCATATCCAGATACTGCTCAAGCACATCCTCTTTTTTTACAACCCCGGAAGCCCGGCTATACTCATTTTTCATGAACTTCCTTTTTAGTTCAGCCAGGTCTTCATTCATAAAACCGTTCCCTTCTTGGTAAAGGAATTTGAAGCCATTGTATTCTGGTGGGAGATGGGATGATGTTACCATAACTCCGAAGTCAGCTTTTAGATGGTTTGTAGCGAAGGATACAAAATCAGTTGGACCCATTCCCACCTGTATGACAGTTGCGCCTGCTTTAACCATTCCTTCTATTAACTTTTTCTCGAGTACCCCTGAAGTTTGCTTGGTGTCCCTGCCTACAACTATGGTCAGCCTGCCAGGGATTAAACTACCCATAACTTTCCCAAGAAGCAGGGCCACTTGGGGGTTCAGGTATGGCGGCTTGCCTCTAATGTCGTAGCTTTTGAAGAACTCAGGCACGAATATTTTCCCGTTTGCTATATCTACAATCTCCTTTAACGAGTCTATGAAAAATTCGGGTGTCCCTTCATGCTTCCTATAGAGGGCGGTCATTAAGCCAAGCTGTTGTGCTGGCTCAAGGTCCCTTACCCATGAGTCACCAATCATAAGTATCTCATTTGGGTTTATTCTTGTTATATCCATCAACATTTCATAGAACCTTGTTGATGGTTTCATCTCCCCCGTGTCTTCAGGGCATATCATTAAATCAAACTCTGGGATACCAGCTTTCGCAAGTTTCTTTTTAAGATGTTCCCTGTATTCATCACTTAGCACAGCAACAACAACTTCCTTCCTCTTCTTAAGTTCGTTGATTGTTTCTCTAGCAAGTGGGTTTGCCTTGACCTCTACATTCTCCCAGAAGACCTTTAATGCTTCCTTAACACGCTTTCCACTCTTGCTCTTTGGAATCCCTAAGAGCTCCAGGGCTCTTGCAGTCGAGTACTCCCTTGACCTTTTCTTTGGGTCTTTTGAGTCTTTAATCCCGTCAACAACATTGAGCCAGGTTCTTCTTATCTTTTCCGATTCAAATCCTGTCCTGTTTGATAGAAATTCAAAAGTCTCATTGTATGCCCTAACGGAGTTAATAGAATACAGAGTATGGTCTGCATCAAAGGCAATGCACTTTATAGGCATGTTAGCATTTCTGGAGAAACTATTATAAAAACGTGCCACCCTAACTTTCAATGACTGATATGCAAGCAGTTATCCTGGCAGCTGGAGCGTCATCAAGATTTTATCCATTTTCCGAAGAGAGTCATAAAGCAATGTTCCGTGTGATGGGCAAGCCGCTTATAGACTATACTTTAGAAAGTCTCAGCAGAGCGGGTGTAGAAGAAGTCATAATTGTACTAAGTCCAGGGCAGAATCTTGATATCAAAACTGAGCTTAAACTTAGGTTCGTCGTGCAGGAAAAACCAGAAGGCATGGGCGATGCTTTGCAAAGGTGCACTGGCCTTGATGGGGAGTTCCTATTACTAAGCCCATACCACTTTAATGCTGATGAATTCATAAAACCAATGCTCAAGAAGGCTGCGGAAACTGGTGCTGATGCAGTCCTAGTTGCCCAGGAAACTTCAATGCCTTGGAGGTATGGGATGCTTGGCTTAGATGGGGACAAAGCAGTTAAAATAGTTGAGAAGCCGGAGAGGGGCAAGGAGCCATCAAACAAGAAAGCTCTCTCGATATACCTCCTTCCTGATGATTTTCTTAGCTATCTCAACAAGGTGAAGAAGCACCAATACTCATTTGAGGACGCGCTTCAGCTGATGATGAAAGAGAAGGATGTCAGGGTGATTGAATCAGAAGCAGAGTCCCTTTCTGTGAAATACCCATGGGATGTTTTGGATGCTGTGAGAAAACTCGAGAGGAGATTCCTTAAAAGGAAGATAGCAGATAATGCTGAAATAGCCAAGTCAGCTAAGATTAATGGGGACGTATATGTTGGCGAGAGAGCCCGGATTCTTGATAATGCTGTGGTGAATGGCCCGTGTTACATAGGTGATGGCTGCGTTGTTGGCAATAATGCCTTGGTTCGGGATTTTTGTGACCTCGAGCCTGGTGTGGTTGTAGGGGCGAACACAGAGGTTAAGGGCAGCTATCTCGGCGAAAACACACATATACATTCTGGCTATGTTGGAGATTCTGTGATTGGCTCAGGGTGTAGGATTGGTGCTGGGTTTGTTACAGCTAACAGGAGGGTTGACAGGGGGGAGATAATGGCTGTTGTGAAGGGAAAGCAGGTCAACACAGGTCTTAGCTTTCTTGGTGCCATCATTGGCAATAAGGTTAGCATTGGTGTACAGTCGTCTGTTATGCCTGGGAAGATAATTGGTAACCGCTCTGTTGTCTGGCCTAAAACAGCAGTGACTAAGAACGTTGGTTCTGATGCCCTCTGTAAGTCAAATGTAAAGACCATTGTGGAGGGGAAGTGATGGTTTTTTCTGTTCCATGTAAGCAAAACAAAAAACTGAAAAAGGTGTTGAATGCCGTTCGAAGAAACAAGGAGCTTAACACATTGCTAAAGTGTGCTAATGTTACAGCAATAGACAGGCTGAGATATTCCGACCACGGGCCAGTCCATGTCAAGATAGTTGCAAATGTTGCTCTGGAAATGCTTAGAATGCTCGTTAAGAGTAATGTAAAACCAAGTGTGGTTAGAGACTATGGGTTGGATGTCTATGATGCTGAGGTTGTTGTTGTTCTTGGTTCTTTACTACACGATATAGGCATGAGCATACATAGGGTTAACCATGAATTTCTATCAGTGGTTGTGAGCCAGGAGCTGCTTGATGATATCCTTAAGTCATACCCCAAGGACAAGAGAGCTATAATCAAGTCTGAGGTTTTGCATGCGGTTTTCTCACATGAGGAGGGGATACGCCCACTGACTGTGGAAGGCGGGATTGTCACTATAGCTGACGCATTAGACATGAGTGAGGGAAGGGCTAGGATACCATTCGATGCAGGTAAGGTTGATATACATTCTGTTTCTGCTCTGGCTATAAAGGGCGTTCATCTTGAAAAGGGTAAGGATAAGCCAATTCAAATACGGATTGAGATGAGCAACTCAGCGGGAATATTTCAGATAGATAACTTATTGAAGCCTAGAGTAGAGGAGTCGGGGCTCAAGGATTATATCACAGTTATGGCTGAAATTAAGGGCAAGGAAAAAAGTATCATCAAGAAGATAATGATTTCCTGAATAGTTGCCACTAAAATACAAAAAGTTATATAACCCATCTTCGAAAACTAATTTATGCCGAGTGAATTCACCAAAAATTTGCCGCACATAATTGCCATAGCTATTCTAATATTTGCTCTGCTTGTTGTTTCAACCAAGGCAGGTTTGGTGAGGTGTTCAAGTCTCGGAAACCAATTTTGTCAGGTAATGGACTCTATATTTGGAAGACCTAAAATAGCTATTGTCTATGGAGATGAGGGGATTGGTGACCCCTTCCTAATGAAGAAAACCATAGAAGGGCTTTGGAAGATACCAGTTGACATGATTAATATTGATGATTTGTCACCTGGCATGCTAGACAATTTCAACCTTGTGATAGTTGAAAAATCTAGGACTATCCCCTCTTCAAAATTGAAGATATTCTATGACTATATAATGAGGAAAGTTGATGGGCGGCTGGTTTGGATTGGCGATTCAGGGACCTTTGGAGGTCCTGATGACCAGGACTGCAGGGATATGAAATTTCTGGTGAGTTATAAAGAGAAAGAGTCTAACAGCACAAGGCTGAAAAGCGCGCCTCATGTTGTGCACATTTGTGTCAAGGAATCAGAGTTGAACCTTGAGAATACCACTTTGTTCCAGAGCAGCATAAACCGGCAAGAGGCTGTTTCAAAGGAGGCATGGGATGAACTTGCCAAGGAGTGCTCCGATTTTGGTGGCAGCCTGCAACCAGTCCAGGAGACCCTTGGTTATAGGTGTGAGTTGCCATCCGATTCAGATTACTCTGAGATGTTTTTCGTCTGGGAAAATGAAGATGACTTTAAGAGGATAATAAACCCGTGGGACCGCGGGAATTACTCATCAGTTTCGGGTGATGACCTGCCCGGTTTCAATTTCGGCAGTGACGTGCTTGGCATATCATTTATAGCTGATGATTTTGCGGTGAAGAACTACCAGAACTACCAGGAAGACCTATCTGCAATAAGGGAGAAATTAGCGGATGCACATAGTGGGCTTGTGGATTGCTCCAGGTTGAAGTCATCAGGAGGCTGTAGTGTTTCAGCAGAACAGTCAAAGGCTAGGTCTGACTTGAGGAAATTGACCGCCCTTAAGGACAACTTAAGAAGTTATTTGGATGGGATGATTACCACCTTGGATAGCATTTCCACACAGAAGCAGCTGAAGAACGACACCAGTGGTGCTCTACTCTTGACGGATGCTGTCAACAAACTGTCTAACGAACGTAGTTCCATTGCTGATGTTGCGATACCTTCTGATGTTCCTACAGCAGCTGAACTCCAGGACATGAAAGGCATACCTTCAGCTATAAACAGGATGATTGGGTACATTGCTGTCCTTAAGGGGAGTGAGACTGATGGTGTCATCAAGCAACAATATGATGGGATGGAGAACCAGCTGAACCAGTCTATGTCTAATTTCAACGCAACATTATCTTTGCTTGAAACCGACACTCGCTCATATATTATGTGTAAGGCTACTGGCTCAAACACTGTTAAAGGCGCGCTCGTATCAGCAGTTGGTAGTGACTATTCCAGTGAGATTAGTTTGCTTCTTTCTTATGCGAGCCCAATGACCGATGAGAATGGTGTGCTTTCCATTATGTCCCAGGCCACAGACAAAAATGGATTAAGACCAAAATGGAGGGAGTTGCGTGACAAATTGGCAAACTTGGACGAGTCAACAGTCTGCGACAGGAAGTCCACAGAAGCGAAGCTGGCGTTCACCGATATCGTTTCTGCACTGGACGAGATGGATACAGCAGCTAGGAGAACTGTTGTTTATGACGCAATACCTACTTTAGTGGTTTCAGATGTGGACCACCTACTTGTAAGAGGGATTTCAAGGGCAACAGAATTGAAAATCACGGGCGAGGATGTTCCAATTTCGTTTATCCTGGTTGGGACCAATCCCGATGCACGGGTTGTTGCAAAGCTAAGGGTTACACCTATTTTTGCTGGGAGGCAGTACTGGCCTGCAATAAGTGAGAGAGAGCCTAAGTTTGGAACGCATGCATTTAGCAAGGGAACTGTAATCTACTATGCATTCCCGCCAGAGATTGAGGAGCAACTGGTAAACAATATGGTTGAGTTCCTGTTGTATTAGGTTCATTAGCTTTTTGCGCTAACCTTTTGCAATAGTTGGGATAGTTTTTCTTGTGTTTTAGCGGATTTTAGATAGTTGTAACTATATAGTTGTAAAAATCAGAAAAGCTTAAAAATAACTAATGTATCAATCATAAACAGCGAAAAGTTTAAAAGGAGAACTTGTTTAATACGAAACAAAGAGGGATTGATATGGCAGACGAATATTACTCCGACGGTAGGAAACAAATGGAAGTAGCTGTTCCAATAATAATTATAATCCTGTTAATCATTGGACTTATCCTATGGAAGCCAGAGTTGTTTGCGGGAATACCTGTGATTGGAGGATTATTTAGTCCAGCAGCAGTAAACGTTTTGATAATAGGTGATCAGGCAACCGAGAAGGATGCTTGGGTTAACATTATGAGTAGCGACATAGCAAGGAATGTTTTTGGGAACCCACTTAATGTTGACATAGTTACACCAGCTGGAGGCACCTACACTTATGCAGACATAAACGCACCAGGGTGGCTTAAGCTTCACGATGTAAAAGTGGTTGTTTTGACTGGAACACACTTGAAAAGCTCTTTGCAGCTGACACTTAAAAAATGGGTTGAGGATGAAGGAGGTAAGCTTCTGGTCATTGGCGTTGGTGGAACTCAAGATAATGGTAGATGGGCAGAACTAACCAACATATTACCAGTTTCATGCGGTATCGATAATGATTGTTCCACTGTTCTTAAAACAATTTATGCGCCAAAACTGATGATAAAAGATTACGATAAAAACAGCAATAAGCTCATGGAATATATAGATGTCAACACTCCTATGACAGAGGCCAATGGGAGTATAACTATTGCAGATGTGTCAACTGTTGCTGAAGGGAAGGAGTTATTCCAGCTGGCTGGTTTTGATTCTGCGGACAAGGTGAAAGCTGGTGTTAATGGGAATATACACCCTGGTATACTTGAAAGAACTGCTGGGATGAAGGGCGGTAAAGTTGTCTACATAAGCTTTAACCCAACGAAAGAGAATATCACACCAGGAGTTGAGGAAAATCTTGTGATAAACCTAGTGGCATACGCTATTGGCGTTGATGGATACAAGAGTGCTTAGGTGATTTGAGTGGCGTACTATGGGAGTCCCGCTTCGAAATATGCTGAGATGGCTATACCCATAATATTAATAATAGTAGTCCTCTTGGTTGTCGGGGCGAAGTTTTATGGGGTTTGTATCCCAGGCTTGGACTTCATATGCGCCTCAAAATCTTATGAAGTGCTTATTCTGACCACTCAAACCTCAAAACCATCTGCTGAAGCTTTGAAAAATAGGCTTGGGACACTTGTGGGAACCACTGCAGTTTATGTCCAACCTAATGTGAATGATATAACTCCCGGAGTTTTGACAAGTCAGAACTACAAGTTAGTCATGCTATACGGTGACGACCTCGCGCTAACGAACAAAGCTAGAACAGAGCTAGCTAACTACGTTAAGAACGGTGGCTCACTTCTGATACTGAAGGGTGCTGGCTTGCGCCAACTTAAGAGCGATGGTTCCTTAAGCGAATTTGTTTTCGGTTGGGGTGTTGGTGATATGAACAGCATAATAAAGTTTAGACCATCGTGCCCGATAACCAACTGTAATAGCGTTAGTGATGTGACTGTGACCAGAGACGAGCTTGGGTCTGAAGTTTCGTTTGTGCCAATTAATTTTAACCATCCAATTATCAAGATGCTGGGTCTCAGGGCTGCTCAGAAGTTTGACCTAACCCAAAAAGATAAGTTCGATAGCATCACACTTGTGAATGATGAAGGCTTGGTAGCCATAGCTTCGCTTGATTGGTTTGATGCTGAAGGAAAACCTCGCAGCACACCAGCAATAATAACCTATGATACAGGTTCAATCGGAGCAGGTGGCAGGGTAACTTACTTAGCTTTTGACCCACTGCAACTCGACTATGAGTCCCTTTTCACGAACGTTATGAGGTATTCTCTTAGGACTACCTAAGATTTAATCAGTGATTCTATTCTGCCAAGGGTTTCAGCTTCTTCTGGTGACCTATCCTCACGGATTCTTATCAAGCGTGGGAATCTGAGGGCATAGCCAGAAGCGTACGTCGGGCTTTTCTGTATCTCCTGATACCCTACTTCAACTACAACTCTCGGTCTTAGCTTGACAAGCTTGTTTTTCTGCTCTACTATATCTGGCTTCAGTTCCTCTGTGAGCATTTCCAGTTGTTCATCACTCAAACCAGTAGCCATTTTTCCTATCTCAAGGAATTCCCCAGTGTCTGGGTCCCTGCAGGCAAGCAAGTAACTCCCAAGCCAGTTGGCTCTCCTACCCTCTCCCCACTCAGCACCTACAATAACCAGGTCTATGGTTTCTGCAATAGGTTTTAACTTGTACATATAACCGACCCGGGAACCAGGCTTATAATTTGCTTCTGGGTTCTTTATCATAACGCCTTCGTGACCCTTGTCCAAAGCCTCCTTATAGAACTCGTTAGCAGGTTTGGTTTTGTCGGTCAAAAGCATCTTTGAGAGCCTTAATCTTTTCCCCTCGGTCACTATACTTTCAAGAGTTTTCCTCCTTTCCTTAAATCTAACTTTCACATAATTCTTGTTGTTTAGGTACATACAGTCGAATAAGTAAAGGATAATTGGTATCTCTTCTGCCATCTGGTCTATCCCATGCTTCCTCTTTATTCTTCTTGAAAGCACTTGGAATGGCCTTGGATGTTCATCTGGCTCAACAGCGACTGTTTCCCCTTCGATTATTGCGTTTTTAGCTGTGATGCCTTCTCTTATGGCTTCTACGACATCGGGGAACTGTTTGGTAACATCCTCGAGCCTGCGCGTGAAAATTTTTATCTTTCCATCAAAAATGTGCACTTGTGTCCTCATACCATCATACTTATACTCGAATATACCCGGCTTAAACGACTTAAATGCCTCCTCAACACTATGGACGCTTTGAGCTAACATTGGCCTCAACGGTCTGCCCAACCTGAGGTCAATCTTTTTAAGTCCTTCAACGCCTTTCTCCCTTGCGAGCTCGGCTAGCTCACCATAGTCGTTAATCAGGGAGAATGCACCTTCAACTATAGCAGCATCAATGTTCCAAGCTTTCGCTACGGCATCCCTGACAATCCCTTCACCCACACCAACACGCATCTCCCCAAGAAGAAGCCTTACCATGTATTTGACTTCCCCAGCTGAACAGGAGTTCAAAAGTTCAACGATGTACTTTGATTTCTTTTCCTGTGAACCGGGCCCTTCTAACTTGCTAATTTTCCTTGTCAACTCTTCTATGGTTTTCAGGCTTAAATCTTCCTGGAAGAGAGTAGTTTGAATTTTTCTTTTAAACAATTCTTCACATGCGAGACCAGTATCTCCTGTTTTAGCGATTATCTCCTGAATGACATCCTCTGAAAACCCTGTGGACATACTGATACATTTAATCATCATCCTGCTGGCTATCCCAAGTTCAGATGGGTCCCATGGTGGAAAAAGCAGGCCCTGAACGTATAATACCGTTCTATGCAAATCGTCGCTGGAGGATAAGAACAATTCTTTCACAATTTCAGTCATTTCTAATCTTGAGTCAGTTTTCTCAAGCCGTTCCAGAAAAGCTACAAATTCCTTAAAGAGCATCAGTTATTTTTATTAAACTATTTATATAAGAA